>JAESTY010000284.1 GCA_016763355.1 Immundisolibacteraceae bacterium | reverse complement strand
CCCTGAACGAGCTGCTACCTGAGCTCGCACAGATTGCTGAGCTGCAGGCTGTAGCAGTAGCCAGTGAGATTCAACTTGCCTAGCAATTCAAATGCTGACGGCCAGTCGCCTTCCTTTCAGCACATACAACGAAGCTTCGGCGCCTATGTCCGTACCGGCGATGACGCCCAGCGGCCAGAGGGGGTCAGTCGTGAACGCGGTGAGATATACCGGGAACTCACCTTCAATAACATCAAAGGTTTTCTGGACAATAATTTTCCTGTTTTGTCGAAAATCTTCGGGGAGCAGGCGTGGCAGGACCTCGCTAGGCAGTTCGTTGCTGAGCATGCTTGTTCCACCCCTTATTTTCTTGAAATAGGGCGGGAGTTTCTGAGTTGGTTCCGTGGAGTTGCCGCCACCCAGTGTGGCGAATGGCCGTTCGCAGTTGAGCTAGCCCATTACGAATGGGCCGAGCTGGCTATTGCGGTTGCTGAGGATGAAGCAGAACAGGGGTTTGCCGAGGTTGGTCTGCTGGATACACGGCCCTTGATCAGTCGTAACGCCTGGTCGCTGCGCTACGACTATCCGGTGCATCAGATAGGCCCGGATTTTCTACCCACTGAACCCCCTGAGCAGCAGACTTTTTTGCTGGTTTATCGTGACCCGCAAGACGATGTGCAGTTCATGCAGATCAATGCCCTGACCTGGTTATTGGTGGAAAATTTACGCCAGACCGATACCAAAACCGCGGATCAAATATTGACATCGATTGCTGCCGAGTTCCCGCAACTATCGGTAGAGAGCGTGTTGGCTGGCGGTGAACAGACATTGGCCGAGTTACAACAACGCGGCGTGGTGATTGGTAGTCAGTTGGTGGCTGAATCGTCCCAGTCGCCGTCAACCGCTCTGTTTGGTTTGGCCATCTCACCAAACCCAGATAAAAACTTCTGCTGATACGAAAGATGTGACTCGCTAAAGCGGTCTTTATTGCCGCGCATGATTGGGTGCGCAGTGATAGTCATTGACGGTGGATCTGGACATGGTTGGAATTCTCAATAGCCTGCAAAATCAATTCGATAGAACTCGAAATCTGGATTTTTTAGCACCCCTGTTAATCAGGGTTTATCTGATTCCTGTGTTCTGGATGGCCGGTACCAGCAAGATTAAATTCATGGACGCAACGGTTGCCGACGATGGTTGGTTCGGCTGGATGATGCCCGCCGAATCCACGGTTGCCTGGTTTGGTAATCCAGACTGGGGACTAGGGTTACCGCTGCCGGAACTGATGGCGCTACTAGCCGGTTGGTCTGAGCTGGGCGGCGCCCTGTTGTTGGCGATTGGCCTGGCAACCCGTTGGATATCGGTGCCCTTGATGGCAACCATGGTTGTCGCAATCTTTACAGTGCATTGGCAGCATGGTTGGCAGGCGATTGCCGACGCTACCGCGCCGTTTGCCAATGATCGGGTACTGGGTACGGTTGATCGCCTCGTAGCGGGTCGATCCTTACTCAAGGAGCATGGCCAATATAGCTGGCTTACCGAAAACGGCTCTTTCGTGATCCTTAATAATGGCATTGAGTTCGCGGCTACTTATTTGGTGATGTTGATAGCCCTGTTTTTTATCGGTGGTGGCCGCTATTTCAGTGCTGACTACTGGATCGCCAGGCGGTTTCAGCGCTAAGGTTTGTCCGTCATTGGGTCCGTGAGTTCCTGTATTAGCTGATCAACCGTCACCCTGAGTTATTGCCACGGGGTTTCTTCCCGAAATTGACCAACCGATGGTTAAGCCTGTTGGTAACATAGACGCTTTGCAGGTTTCGGTAAAAAAGCGTTTAACAGGCGCTCAAGAAACCAAACAGTTTTGGTCACTATTTGTTGGGGAGAGGTCCACATGTCGCTTGATCCGCGTCAGGTTTACTGGCGATCTAATTTACGTTTTCTGGCGATACTGCTGCTGGTCTGGTTTGTGGTCTCTTTTGGCTGCGGCATTCTGTTTGTTGATCAGCTAGATCAGATCCGTATTGGCGGTTTTGGTCTGGGCTTCTGGTTTGCCCAGCAGGGCTCAATTTATGTTTTTGTACTGTTGATCTGGGTTTATGTCTGGCTGATGAATCGGGCAGATAAAGACTACGAAGCCCGCTGCGCTGAGCAAGCCGAGGCCGCCGAATGAGTGTTCAAAACTGGACCTTCCTGATGGTTGGGCTCTCGTTTGCACTCTATATTGGCATCGCAATCTGGTCACGAGCAGGTTCCACTAAAGAATTCTATGTCGCTGGCGGGCAGATCTCACCGCTGACCAACGGCCTGGCAACTGCTGCCGACTGGATGAGCGCGGCGTCGTTTATCTCAGTGGCGGGCATCATTTCGTTTATCGGCCGCGATGGCAGCGTTTACCTGATGGGCTGGACTGGCGGTTACGTGCTGCTAGCGCTGCTGCTAGCACCTTACCTGCGTAAGTTCGGTAAGTACACGGTGCCTGATTTTGTCGGTGATCGTTACTACTCCAATGTGGCCAGAGTGGTGGCAGTGCTCTGTGCAATTTTTATTTCGTTTACCTATGTCGCTGGTCAAATGCGCGGCGTCGGCATCGTCTTTTCACGGTTTCTTGATGTCGGCATTAACGAAGGCGTGCTGATTGGTATGTGTATTGTGTTCTTCTATGCAGTGCTAGGAGGCATGAAAGGCATCACCTACACCCAGGTGGCCCAGTATTGCGTGCTGATTTTTGCGTTTCTGGTTCCAGCGATCTACATCTCCATTATGATTACTAATCAGCCGATTCCGCAGCTCGGTTTTGGTTCTACCCTGGCAGATGGTAGTGGCGTTTATTTGCTGGATAAGCTCGACGGTTTGTCCCAGGAGTTAGGGTTTGCGGCCTATACCACCGGTAGAAAAACCACTATTGATCTGTTTTTTATCACTGCTGCACTGATGGTGGGTACCGCTGGATTACCTCACGTGCTAGTCCGCTTTTATACCGTGCCGACTGTTTCAGCGGCACGTACCAGTGCTGGCTGGGCGTTGCTGTTTATTGCCCTGCTCTACACCACTGTTCCGGCAGTTTCAGCGTTTGCCCGCACTAATCTGCTCACGGTTATTCCCGGTATTGCCTATAGCGATGTACCTGAATGGTTTAGTACCTGGGAAGACATCGGACTGATTCAGTTTGAAGACAAGAATGGTGATGGCCGCATTCAGTACACCGGCCCCGCCAGTGAGATTGAAAACGAACTCACGATCGATCGCGACATCATCGTGTTGGCTAATCCAGAGATTGCACAGTTGCCAGCCTGGGTGATAGGTCTGGTGGCAGCGGGTGGATTGGCTGCAGCGCTGTCGACCGCAGCGGGACTGCTGCTGGTCATCTCCACGGCAGTTGCCCATGACCTGCTGAAAAGCACCTTTATGCCGAGCATAACCGAAAAAGCAGAACTCAGAGTGGCCCGCATTGCTGCCGGATTAGCGGTCGTCGTGGCCGGTTATTTTGGTATTAATCCACCTGGGTTTGTCGCCCAGGTGGTGGCATTTGCGTTTGGTCTGGTGGCGGCCTCATTCTTTCCGATCATTCTGCTGGGCATTTTCTGGAAACGAGCCAACAACATTGGCGCCATTGCTGGCATGGTCTGTGGCATCGGCTTCACCGCGGGTTATATCGTCTACTTTAAATTTTTACATCCAGAGTTGAATGTGGCTGCCGAGTGGTTATTCGGTATTTCGCCGGAAGGTATCGGCACCCTCGGCATGCTGATTAACTTTGCGGTGGCTATTGTGTTGTCACTACTAACCGCGCCCCCGCCTGCAGAAGTACAGGCGTTGGTAGAAGAAATTCGTTTGCCGGACAATGTTGCTGGTGTTCGCAAGGCTTCAGCCTAGTCGAGCTGGGTTTAACAAACCCTGTGGTTTGGCCGCTAGCGGCTGTGGGTTCTGATCATCCGGAGTTTCAGAAATACCAAATCGGGAGTAACTAATCATGAAAGCAAGCTGGAATGGCGTGGTGTTGGCGCAGAGTGAACTGACCATCGAAATTGAAGGTAATCACTATTTTCCGCCGGATTCTATTGACGGTCAGTTCTTTCAACCCAGCGATACCCGCAGTCACTGCGGCTGGAAGGGCGATGCCAGTTACCAGCACATTACGGTCGATGGTCAGCTTAACGAAGATGCGGCCTGGTACTACTCAGAGCCGCTGCAGGCCGCCAGTGAGATAACCGGTTACTTTGCGTTCTGGAAAGGGGTGCAAGTTACTCCCTAACGGAAATTCGAATATGGCCCGTTATCTGTTTATCTGTTTGGTGCTGATTGCTCCTGGATTATCAGCAGAGCCGCTTGATACTTCTCGGGGGCTGCTCTGGCAGATTGATGGTGTTGATGGCACCCGCAGTCACCTGTTTGGCACTATCCATGTGGGTGAACCCGCGGTATTGCAGCTACCCGCTTCGGTTGAAGACGCCTTTACCAAAGCCCGGCAGCTGGTGGTTGAAGTCATCATCGGCTACCAAGACCAGCAGGAAATTGGCCGGCGCATGCGTCTCTATGCGGGTCAAAATTTGCAGACCATGATCGGCGCCAGCCTCTATTCGCGGGTCCTGCATGCGGCCCATAGTCGGGGTATAGACCGCCAGGTAGTGCGGATGAAACCCTGGGCGGTGGCGACCATGTTGCTTACTCCCACTCCCACCGGGTTACCGGTGCTTGATCAGCAATTGCAGCGTCGTGCTCAGCAGATGGGAAAAAGCGTCATCGCATTGGAAACCATCGACGAACAGCTGGCGATATTCGAGCAGATGCCGCTTACTGTGCAGATAGACCTGCTCCATGAAGCAGTGCTCGCCTCACTGGAATTTGAGGTTTATTACGGCGAGTTAATGTTGGCCTATCTCAACCGGGATCTGGCAGCGATGTTGAAACTCTCGGATCTGCATCTAGCCCAGGAAAGTAGGCTTAAGCAGGCGTTGCAGCTGCTACTGGTTGACCAGCGCAACGATCGAATGGTGCAGAGGTTAGTACCGATTCTGCAGCAGGGCGGTGTATTTGTAGCGGTTGGTGCTTTGCACTTGCCTGGCGAGTCAGGTCTGTTGCAGCAGTTTCATCAGCGTGGTTATCAGCTCACCGTGATCTATTAGTCGCTGGTTTGTTAGGTGCCTCGTTTTTGAGCAGTTTGGTGGCATATAATTCGCGCCCGTGGTGTTTCCAGGGCCCTGCCCGCCGGCCTCGTTTGGGTTGTTAAGGAGTTCGTTATCAGTCAGTCAGGATCAGATCAGTTAGCTCGAGGCCTGTTCGAGGCCGCCAGCAGCCGAGTAGCGTTGGTTCATCTGGATCAAACCTGGCAAAGAGTGTTGCAGAGCCATGACTATCCGCCGGCGATTAGTGCCCTGTTGGGTCAGCTGATGGCGGCCACCGCCCTGCTGGCGTCGACCATTAAAGATGAAACTTCTTTGAAAGTAGAAATAAGAGGTTCTGGCCCGTTAACTCTGGTGGCCGTTGAATGTAACTCCCGGGGCGAGATGCGCGCACTGGCCCGCTGGAGCGATCCGTTGGGCAATATCGCTAGTGGTGGGTTGCAGGCGCTGGTGGGGAATGGCTTGCTGGTGATGACTACCGAGCCTCCCAAAGGCGAGCGTTATCAGGGCATTGTTTCGCTGGAAGGTGACACCATCGCTATCGTATTGGAGCGTTATTTTCGAGATTCTGAGCAGCTACCCACCCGGCTCTGGTTAAGTGCAGATGAGCAGCGCGCTACCGGTTTATTGCTACAGCAGATCCCCGGTGAGCGTGAGGAAGATAGTTGGCAGCGGTTACAGGCGCTGACCGACACAGTGACCCATCAGGAACTGCTAGAACTACCCCGTGAGCAATTATTACAACGCCTTTATCATCAGGAAGAATTAAAGATGTTTGCCTCCAAAGGTCACGAGTTTCGTTGTGGCTGCTCCCAGGCGAAGGTCGGTGAAATGTTGATTTCAATTGGTCGTCAGGAAGTAGAAGAGACCATTGAGCAGGAGGGCGAAGTTAAAGTAGATTGTGAATTTTGCAATCAGGTCTATCTGTATGATCAACAAGCTGTCGCAGATTGTTTGGTGATCAGGATGGCGATGTTCTGCATTAGGCCCGGTTGGCGGTTATTGCACGCTTATGCAGACCGCTAGATAGTCGTTTTGATAATGACTAGTTGCCCGATCTTGGTTAGCTCTGCAGCAGGTCGGTGATGAGAATCTGCGCTTGACGAGCTACCCCTGGCTGTTTGCTCTCTCTGGGCCCAGCTATGTTGAGTATTTCTATTTTTAGCGCAGCGAGCTCTGATGCTAGCTGTTTAATTGGTGTGGGCCGCCTCAGGTCGGTGATCAGGCAGGGCTTGTCATGTTTAAGCGCTAGCTCCATGGTCAGGCGGGTGCCGCCTTCAATCCGGCCGCCGCTGATAATCAATGTGGCATCGCTATCGATGACATTTTGCTCGGTGCGATCCTGATAACGGCTAGATGCTGATTCATCCAATGGATATTTCGGGTCAATGGGGCCATCTTCGGCCAGGCGGCCTTTCGGGCATTGGCCGCCACAATTAAACTCCAGTGCCAGTGCGGCATCCAGGGCGCCCCGGTCCACGCCGGTCTGGCCGCCGGAAATAATTTTGGTAATAGATAAGGGGCTGGTCACGGCTGTTCCTGGCGATAAAGCCCCAGCGCTAACAGTATCCAGCTGGTGATAAACAGCAGTCCGCCAAACGGGGTAATCATGCCGAGCCAGCGGGTGTCGGTTAGCGCCAAAATATAGAGCGAACCGCTAAACAGCAGGGTGCCGGCAAACATCATTGAACCGCTCCATTGCAGCAGTCGGCTGGTTGGTCTTTGTGCCAGCGCGAGTGCCACCAGGGTCAGGCCGATGGCGTGATAAAAGTGATATTCAACCGCCGTTTGAAAAACCCCGAGCAGTCGATCATCCAGTCGGTGGCGCAAACCATGGGTACCGAAAGCACCTGCACAGACGGCAAGCATGGCGCTGATGGGGCCGAGCAAAGCGAATATCCGATTCATTGAGTTTTATTCTCTAGGTTTGTGGGCGAAGTGTGGGTGTCATTATAGGTCGACTCTGCTGCCCAATTGGCTGCCATGCCAGCGTAAAATAGCGCTTCTATCATCCTGATCATAGCTCTCTGGTCATAGCCTTCTGGGAGATCAACCTTGAAATATATCGGCGCACATGTCAGCACCGCAGGTGGTATT
>JAESTY010000283.1 GCA_016763355.1 Immundisolibacteraceae bacterium | reverse complement strand
TTAGCCATGGTATGGTCAACGAATTTGTTTAATTTTATGGATGGCACGGACGGTATCGCATCGTTCGAGGCGATTACTATTTACGGTGTCGGTGGTGCCGTGTTGTGGTTGCACGGTGCGCATCAATTAGCATTGTTGGCTTGGATCATCGTGGCGAGTGTTGCTGGCTTCTTAGTGTGGAATTGGCCTAAGGCTAAAATTTTTATGGGCGATGTAGCCAGTAGTTTCTTAGGGTTTATGGTGATTCCCTTCGCATTGATCGGTTATTATGTGTATGACATATCGGTGTTTGTTTGGTTTGTTTTGTATCTTATGTTTACCCTGGATGCCACCTTAACGTTGATACGTCGTTTGCGTCATCGTGAGAAATTTTATGAGGCGCATAAGCTGCATGCCTATCAACGTCTACATCAATCGGGCTACTCGCATCAGCGCGTGTTATTTGTCATCATCGGTATGAATTGTATCTTATCCGCATTAGCGGTAGTAGCCGCGCAATATACGCACTGGCGAACGATGAGTATCGCAGGTGCTGTTGTCGTCACCGTTTTGTATTATGTATGGGTTGAAACTAAAAAACCCATGTATGCCGCTGCCTCTATTGGGCGGGAGCAACGTTCATGATGCCATTACGTCGACTTTTTTCAAACCGCGCGATCATATTAATGCACGATACCCTCATGGTGATGGTGGCCTGGTTTGGTGCGTATTTGCTGCGTTTTAATTTGTCTTTCTTTCATCCTGCCATGTGGCATATTGCCATTGTTGTTTTGCCGATGGTAGTGGTATTACAAATGATGACGGCACTGTGGGCGGGTTGCTATCGTGGGGTGTGGCGTTTTGCATCGATTCCTGATTTAGTACGGATCCTCAAGGCAGTAGTGATCGGAACGCTCGTTATTTTAGGTTGTGTGTTTGTCTTTAATCGCTTAGACAATGTGCCGCGCGCCGTTTTTCCGCTTTACGCGATCTTACTGACAGCATGCTGGTCGGGATCACGTATTATTTATCGTATGACACGTGATCGTTTTTCGATTGCGGCACATCAGCAGCGGGTATTGATTGTCGGCGCTGGTCAGGCAGGTGAAGGATTGGTGCGCGATTTATTACGCGACTCCCTGCAGCGTTATGTCCCGGTTGCTTTTTTGGATGATGATGAACAAAACCGAGGCCGCGATATCCATGGTATTCGCGTGGTAGGGCGACTCGATTCTATTGAAAAATACGCCGCTAAACATGCAGTATCACTTGTTATGTTGGCCGTGCCATCGGCAACGACACAGCAAATGCAGACCTTAGTAGAGGCCTGTGAGCGCATTAATATCCCTTATCGTACGTTGCCCAGTATCGCTGACTTAACTGAAGATCGTGTGACGATTAATGAATTGCGTCGCGTTGAGATTGAAGATTTATTAGGACGTGATCCCGTTGATCTGGATTGGGATACCATTACCGATCACATCAAAGGTAAAGTCGTCTTGGTAACGGGCGGTGGGGGCTCGATTGGTAGTGAGCTGTGTCGTCAAATTAGTAAGCAACAGCCAACGCAACTCATTATTTGCGAAAATTCTGAATATAATTTGTATCAAATCACGCAAGAGCTAGCAACGAACACATGTCGGGTAGTCGGGTTATTGGTGGATACCAGTGATTTAAAATTTGTGAATGCAACGTTAAAAAAATACCGCCCCGATATTGTTTTTCATGCCTCTGCCTGCAAGCACGTACCGATGTTGGAAGATCAATTATTAGCCGCCGTAAAAAACAATATATTTGCAACCCGCGTGATTGCGGATTTGGCGGTGCAGTACCGTGTTAAAACGTTTGTATTGGTCTCTTCGGATAAAGCCGTGAATCCAACCAATGTAATGGGTTTGTCTAAGCGCATCGCTGAAATCTACTGCCAAAACTTAAATGAAAAGGGTGATACACAATTTATTACCGTGCGTTTTGGTAATGTATTGGGATCAGCAGGGAGTGTGGTGCCATTATTTCGTAAGCAATTGCAAGCAGGCGGGCCCATTACAGTAACACATGCGGACATTACTCGTTATTTTATGACAATACCTGAGGCCTGCCAATTAATTTTGCAAGCCAGTGTGATGGGTAAGGGCGGTGAGATCTATGTATTAGATATGGGCGAGCCTATTAAGATCCGTTATTTAGCAGAAAAAATGATTGAATTATCGGGGCATAAACTAAATGAAGATATTGAGATTGTTTATACCGGACTGCGCCCGGGTGAAAAATTACATGAAGAATTATTCCACGAACAAGAAGCCTTACAAGGCACCTGTCATGAGAAAATTTTGCAAGCTAATGCGCGTTCACTGGATTGGTCTTTATTAGTAGCCTATTTCGATAAAATTAATCAAGCGTGTATTGAAGTTAATGAACAGCAGTTAATAGTGCTGATGAATAAGCTAGTGCCCGAATATCATAGTAATTAATTTTTATCTCCATTTTTCTGTAACATCGGGTACTTAACAATCTCAAAACAGGGAGAGTAATCAAAATCACAGGGTAAAAATAGCGAGGGATTGTCACTGGCTTCATGGCAATTATATCTTGCCAGCGTGGCTTGAATGGAAATCTGTATGGACTGAAACGCACGCGCTATTCCTGATGAACAGATTTCTTCGGTAATAGCATCCGTTTTCTTTTTAAATAGGATGCCGCTAAAGCGTCGCGGCAATAAGCGGTAAGGTAATAAAAATCGTAGAAAGCTAAGAAAGTGTTTGGTGTTATAAGCTTTTCCCAACGATGATATGGCATGATTAATAACGTGTTGCACCTGAGTATAGGTAATGCCTGTTGGGCGACAAATACGTAAATGATTGTGTTTATAGGCGTGTAAAGGGCTAATAATAAAACCTCTGCCTAAGAGGCCTTCGACAATCAACGGCGTATCTTCATTCGCATTACCTAAATATTTCATGGCTTTTTGGCGCATTAAATGATCTTGAATATCGTGTAAACGGCCAAGATATAGCACCGCATGTGACCAAGGGCTACGTGTTACGCTTTTAATTATTTCGCTAATTCGGCTGCGGCCTTCGATTAAAATGACATCTCCCGGATGAACCTCATTTTGCAGGCGATCGAAGCAGCTGCGTATTTCGCCTTTAAAGGGCTTATCAACCAGTAACCAATTAATAAAGTGATGAGTTATCCGTTTACGGATATTCATAATTGCGCGGTTTGTTCAATAGCATTACCAATGTAACGATGCGGGGTTAAATCAAACAAGGCCTTTTTAGCATCACTGGGGATATCCAGTGAGTTAATAAAGCGCTGTAGTTCTTTTTGACCAATGGTTTTGCCACGAGTGAGTGCTTTTAACTTTTCATAAGGATTGTCAACACCATAACGTCGCATGACGGTTTGAATAGCTTCTCCCAAGACGGGCCAATTATGATCTAAATCGGCATTAATTTTTTTCGCATTAACCTGTAACTTACTGATACCTTTTAGTGCTGCTTGATAAGCAATGATTGAGTGGCCAATACCAACACCAACATTACGTAATAGTGTTGAGTCAACCAAATCACGTTGCCAGCGCGATACTGGCAAACGACGGCTGAGAAAATCAAGAATCGCATTAGCCATACTCAGATTACCTTCAGAATTTTCAAAGTCAATCGGATTAACTTTGTGTGGCATCGTTGACGAACCGACTTCATTGTCTTGTAGCTTTTGTGTGAAATAACCCAATGAAATATAACCCCAAACGTCGCGGTTGAAATCAATTAAAATCGTATTAAAGCGTGCAATGGCATTAAACAGCTCGGCAATATAATCATGTGGTTCAATTTGCGTGGTATAAGCATTCCACTTTAGTTGCAATGCT
>JAESTY010000282.1 GCA_016763355.1 Immundisolibacteraceae bacterium | reverse complement strand
GGCCACCTCGCTGGTGGGGCAGGCTCTGGGCAGCGGCAACCCCCAGATGGCACGAATCTGGGTCAAGGATATTTGTCGTTTGTGCGTATTGGCAATGTTGATAATTGGCGTGCCGATGTGGGCTTTCCCACAGTTAGTATTACTACCCTTTATTATCGATCAACAGACCCTAAATATGGCCAGACTGCCGTTGCAAATAGTCGGTATTACGGTGGCAATTGAGGGCTTAAAGATGGTGCTTATGCATGCGCTGATTGGCGCCGGTGATGCTCATCGAGTGACCCGCATAGCGTTATCAACACAATGGTTGTTTGCCCTGCCGCTGTCTTACCTGGTGGGTCCCATGCTGGGACTGACCTGGCTTGGCTCGGGCCTGCTGGCGATCTGGGTTGCCCAGGAAATCTACCGATGTCTACAACTGGCGGCTTATTACAGGATTTGGCGACAAGGTCATTGGGCCGGACGAAGACTGTGATCTAACCCCATGAATTTTAGGGTTTTTTGGTTGGCGTTAGTCACTCTTTCAACGTAATATCGAATTGAAATAGCTGTCTATTACTGAAAACAATCATCTGTCAACATTACCAGACCAAATCCAATGACTATGCCTCCATCTCCCAGCGATCACTCCGTCAATTACGAAATGTATCGCTATGCCTTCGAGAAAAGCCCTGCACCAACCATCATCACCCGTCTCGATAATGGACTGATCATCGATGTCAATCCAGCTTTTGAGCGTTGGACCGGGAGTAGTCGAGAGTCGCTGGTTGGTCGATACACCAGCGCAGACCTGGCATGGCTTAAACCAGTACAAAGAGAAAAGTTCATCGATAGCGTGATGAGCCACCACGGTTTTTATAGCGAAGAAAGATTACTCGACATTCCCGGCCAGGGCCCCGCTTCTGTCGATCATCCGCTCAGCTATTCACCCTTGAGAATCAGGCCACCATTATTTCCCTGTTTAGGGACATTACCGAAGAGCGTCAACAACAACAGGCAATCGAACAAAACGAAGCTCATCTCCAGGTTTTAGCAGATTTTGAAGACCTGCTATTTCTACAAACCGACCCTGATAAAGTGCTCAATATGATCGTTGAGTTTCTATTAGACAGGATGAGCGCAGACCGTGCGTGGCTGATTGCCCCTTCTGGAGCCAATACGGAAGTGATAGAAGTCCCGTACGAAGCCCATCAACCAGATTTTCCCGGTGCTCGGACCCGGGACAGGGACCTGGCAGATAACGGCGACTTTGTGCTGCTACGAAGTCGACTGCTGGAGCAAAACGAACCGATCAGCTATGGCCCAGATCAGGATTTTGAACTTCCAGCAACCATGACGGAGTTTTCAAAAATTCAGAGCCAACTGGCGATTGCTGTAAGACCGGCTAGCGGCGATCCATGGTTATTTGGTCTTCATCAATGTAGTCACCCACGTAGTTGGAATGAAGCTGACAAACGTTTGCTAAAGAGCATTGCCCTACGCACCACCGACCGTCTCAATACGCTACTGTTATTGCGTGAAAAACAGCAGGGTGAAGAGCAGTATCGGCAGTTATTTGAATCTGCACCGGAAGCGATCGTTATTTTCAACCTGAAATCTGGACTGATCGAAAATTTCAATCCAGCAATGCTCGAAATGGTTGGCTATTCCGATGAGCAGTTAAGGGGAATGACCGTTCAGGATATAAGCCCTGACCTACAACCTGATGGCTCTACAGGTGAACGCGTAGAACAGCTTTCAACTATGACTTTGGGCGGGCAATCACCCCGTTTTGAATGGATCTATCGCACCAAAGCTGGCGCCGATGTGATTGCCGAAGTGCAGCTACAGCAGCTGGCTGGTAGCGATAATTTATTAAGAGTCACTGCGATCGATATTACCGATCGCCGACGGCTCGAAGAGCAGCTACGGCAGGCACAAAAGATGGAAAGTGTCGGCGAACTCGCTAGCGGTATCGCCCACGATTTCAACAACCTGTTGCAAGGCATACTAGGCTTTTCCGATTTATTGATTGAAAACCCGGAGGTCCAGGAAACCCATCGTAAACAGTTACGCCATATCCACGATGCAGCTACCCGCGCAGCCACCCTGACCCGGCAGCTGCTTGCTTTTGGTCGGCGCCAGGTACTTGATAAGCAGGATGTCAGCCTGAACGATTTAATCGATCACAATCGGGAGATGATCGAGCGGCTGATTGGCACCCATATCGAGTTTGATTTTATTCCCGGCCACAGCCTGGGTACGGTTCATATCGATCCAGTGCAACTAGAGCAGGTATTGCTGAACCTTTACCTGAATGCCCGCGACGCCATGTCTGAGGGTGGCGTGTTGACGATTGAAACCGAGAACATCCTTATCACCGGTGAATATTGCCGTACCCATCGCTGGGCCAGTCCCGGTCGATACGTGATGATCAGCGTTTCCGACAACGGCAGTGGTATGGATAACGAAACCCTGAAACAGATTTTCGAGCCATTTTTCTCCACCAAAGCAGAGGGTGGCAGCGGGCTCGGGCTTTCCATGGCTTATGGCATCGTTCAGCAGCACGATGGCATGATCCAGGCCTACAGCGAGCCCGGTAAAGGCACCACTTTCAAAATCTATTTCCCGCAAACTGAAAGACCCGCCACCACAGTAGGCAACAAACTTTCCGAGCGCATTCAGGGCGGCAGCGAGACCCTGCTGATTGCCGAGGACGACCCAACCATTCTGGAGCTGGCTAAAACCGTGCTCGAAGATGCGGGCTATCAGATATTAGCGGTGACCAATGGTCGCGAGGCCGTTGACCTTTATCAAACCCAGGGCGACAGCATCGATCTGGTCTTGCTTGATGTGATCATGCCGCAACTCGGTGGTAAACAGGCTTTTGAGATGATTCACAATCTCAACCCAGACGTACGTTGCCTGTTCTGTAGCGGCTATTCCACCAACGGCATCCATACCGATTTTGTGCTGCGACAGGGACTCCAGCTACTACAGAAGCCGTTTACACCCTCCGACCTGCTGCGTCATGTGCGTCAAATACTGGATAAGCCAGCCTAGACTAAAGAACGCACAGATCAGCCAAAATCATCCCATTGAGCCCATGAAATCAGCCTGCGTATTCTGCGACATCGTTGCTGGCAAGTCAGTGGCTACCACCGTCCATGAAGACCACTGGACCCTGGCTTTTCTGGACATCAACCCGATCAATCCTGGCCACACCCTGGTGATCCCGAAGCAGCACCACCAGAATCTATTGGAGATAGACCAACAGGCCTATCAACACCTGGCTGATGCGACGCTTAAGGTTGCTCAGGCAGTGCAGGCCGCAATAAACCCAGACGGCATAAATATATTTCAGGCCAACGGTGTCGCTGCGGGGCAAACCGTTTTTCATCTTCATAACCACGTACTACCGCGCTATCAACATGACCGCCTGCGTGTTGAACTGCTGACTGACCATTCGGACCAGGCTGCTGAGTTGCTATCAGCGGTTCGACAACCCGCACAAATTGCCGCAACAATTCGACAACAGTTAAAGTAAGAACAAAAATAAATAACCGCCATTGGCGGCCAGCTCTCCCAACCCTTACCAGTAACCCTGGCCCCATCAGGAATCATTTCGTTTGTTGATTGACCAACAGCGCGCCAGGCGTATTTTCGGCCTGGCTCTCCCCATCATGGCCGCGATGGTCTCCCAGAGCGCACTTAACCTGGTCGATATTGCCATGGTGGGTCAGCTCGGCGATGCTGCCATCGCCGCGGTTGGGTTATCCAGCTTCACCCTGTTCACCTTTCAATCTCTGATACTTGGGCTTTCTACCGGCGTTCAGGCAATGGCAGCGCGGCGTAAAGGCGAAGGCCGGTTGGATCAAACTGCCACCGTACTCAACGGCGGACTGCTGCTTTCCCTACTCCTAGCTCCGCCACTGTCACTATTGCTGATCTGGATTGCACCCATGTTGATGCCGATACTTAGTGGCGACCCAGCAGTGATCGAAGCCGCCGTGCCCTATTTTCAGATTAGAGCCGCAGCAGCGATATTTTTGTGTAGCAACTACTGCTTTCGTGGCTATTGGAACGCGGTTGATCTATCCCGACTCTACATGTGGACCCTGATACTGATCCACGGCAGCAACATCATTCTTAACTACATACTCATATTTGGTCACTTTGGCGCCGCCGAGATGGGCGTCGCCGGCGCAGGACTCGCCTCGGCCATATCCATGGCAATTGGCACGGTCTGTTACCTGGTACTGGGGTTTCGCTACGCTCGCCAGGCCGGGTTCCTACGTAACATGCCCAAATCCAGCGAGCTTAATACCTTAGTGCGGCAATCACTGCCCTCCGGTATTTCCCAGATGTCGGTAATGGCTGGCAACGTGGCGCTCTACTGGATATTTGGCCTGGTTGGTACCGCCGAACTGGCTGCGGCCAGTGTGCTACTCAACATTACCACGGTGGCAATACTACCTGGGTTAGGTCTGGCCATTGGCTGCGCCACCCTGGTCGGCCAGGCGCTGGGTCGCAATGATCCGGAAGATGCCATGCGCTGGGTACGAGAAAGCCTGGTGATCTGCGTTATTGGGCTAAGCGTGCTTGGTAGCCCGATGTGGCTTTTCCCGGAAACCTTATTAAAAATATTTATCCACAATCCGGCGACTCTGGCAATGGCAATTCTGCCGATGCAAATCATCGGCGTCACCGTGGTGCTAGAAGGAATAAAACGGGTTTACCAACATTCCTTACTTGGCGCTGGCGATCCACGTCGCCCAATGCGAATCCAGCTTACTACTCAGTGGCTGCTGTTTACCCCGCTGGCCTGGCTTATTGGACCTGGGTTAGGCTGGGGACTGCTAGGAATCTGGATTGCCCAGGAGATGCACAGAGGATTGCAGGCATGGCTATTCCGGCGGTTATGGTTACAGGGTAAGTGGCGTGGTATCACCATTTAACCAAGCCACTTAACTACAGAGCTCAGCTGGCAAACATTCTGTTAAAGTGCGCTCCAACCTTCGGTTAAAAACTCGATAACAAGTACTCAATTGCCGTTTTCCATACAACCCTAATTTCGCTGTGATGATAAAAAAAATACAACAAATCTACGACGCCATCGTCCTCGATCGGCCAGTTTTTACTCTGCTCGTTCTGCTCACCGTTGCCATCATCAGTGGCTGGCAGGCCCAACATTTTGAGCTCGATGCTTCCGCAGATTCGCTGACGCTAGAGCAAGATAGCGACCTGGAGTATTTCCGCACCATTAGTGGCCGCTATGCCACCCAGGAAGCCCTTTTTGTCGCCTACAAACCGCAACGCGACCTGCTCGAAAAATCACAGATGGCCCATATCGCCACTCTTCGAGATGCGTTGGCCAACATAACTGGGATAGATCAGGTCACTAGCCTGTTAGATGTTCCCCTGTTGCGTAGCCCTCCAGTGGCACTGACTGAACTTGCCGACAATTTACGCACCCTGGAATCTGCCGATGTCGACCTGGTAGCCGCTCGAGAGGAGTTAATCAACAGTCCAATTTATCGCAACCTGCTGGTTAGTCCTGATTTTTCCACCACCGCGCTACAGCTTGATCTGGCCGTCGACACTCGCTACCACCATCTATTAGAAGCTCGAAATCAACTCCGTGTGACACGAGATACGGTCGGCCTTAGTCCCAGCCAGCAATTCGAATTGACCGAAGCTACCGAGTTGTTTCGAGCCTATAACAGCGACTTTAATCTGCGCCGACATCAACTCATTCAGCAGGTTCGAGACGTTCTGGCCAACCACAATGACCAGGCAGAGCTGTTTCTGGGTGGTGTACCCATGATCGCCGACGACATGATCACCTATGTTGGCAACGACATAGTCACCTTTGGTGCTGGTGTTGCGATCTTTATCATCATCTCGCTGGCGGTACTGTTTCGCCGCATACGCTTTGTTATTTTGCCCCTAATGACCTGCGGATTCACCGTACTGGTGATGGTCGGCCTGCTGGGTTTCCTGCGTTGGCCAGCGACGGTTATATCCTCAAATTTTGTCTCACTACTACTGATTTTGACCATGTCGATGACCCTGCACCTGATCGTGCGTTACCGGCAGACTCTGGCCGGTCAACCCACGCTTTCCCAGCGTGATCTGGTTCGGGAGGCAGTCCACACCCTGGCTCGACCTTGCCTGTTTGCCACCCTGACCACCATAGTTGCCTTTATTTCATTGCTTGTTAGCGGTATCCGTCCAGTCATCGATTTCGGCTGGATGATGACCATCGGTCTGGTAATTGCCTATAGCAGCACCTTTCTGGTATTTCCCGCCACCCTGGTGTTATTGCCCGCCAGCCAGGCAGATATTGACCCTCTTTCCGGGCCCAGCTTTAGTGCCCAGCTCGGCGAATTCACCGAGCGTCACGGCGGCTCTATTCTGGTAACCAGTCTGCTATTAGCTGTGTTCACCATTAGCGGAATTAGCCAACTAGCAGTGGAAAACAGTTTCATCAATTATTTCTCTGATAAAACCGAAATCCATCAGGGCATGCTGTTAATTGACCAGAAATTAGGTGGCACTACTCCACTTGATGTGGTGTTCAAACTCAACGATGCCAGCGCAGAACAAGATAGCAGCGAAGATGACCTCTGGGGCGATGGCACCGACTCAGGCACCTCTTCCGATGATGACCTTTGGGAAGATGAAGACGACGGCTTTTGGGAAGATGAAAGTGGCGTATCTGAAGCTTTAGTCGGCACCAGCAATAGTGATGACCGCCACTGGTTTACCCGCGATCGTATGGCACAAATTCGCGCCGTCCATGACTACCTGGACGACCTACCCGAAACCGGCAAAGTCATGTCCATGCGCAGCATGATGGAACTAGCAGAACAGTTTACCGATGGTGAACCTCTTGGCGACCTGGAGCTGGCTTTGCTCTATACCCGGATTCCTGCGGAGTTTCGCAGCCTGGTTATCGATCCCTACATATCCGTTGAGAACAACGAAGCACGTATCAGCATGCGTCTGGTTGACTCCGACCCAAATTTAAAACGTAATGAGCTGATAGAACGGATTCGTACCGACCTGGTCGAAAAAGTTGGGCTGCAGCCAGATCAGTTCCAATTGACCAATATGATGGTGCTCTACAACAATATGTTGCAGAGCTTATTTCAATCCCAAATATTGACTCTGGGCGCCGTATTTATTGGCATTATGGCAATGTTTCTCTGGTTATTTCGCTCAATCACATTGGCAATAATCGCCATCATTCCTAACCTGCTCTCAGCCTGCTTTGTACTCGGTGTCATGGGCTGGGCTGGTATCCCATTGGACATGATGACCATCACTATCGCCGCTATTGCAATCGGCATCGCCGTTGATAACACCATCCACTATATCGAACGCTTTACCAGCGAGTTCCGCGTCGATCAGCACTACATAGACACCATGAAACGTTGCCACAACAGTATTGGTAAATCGATGTTCTATACGTCGCTCACCATCATCGTCGGTTTTTCCATTCTGGTACTGTCGAACTTTATTCCGACCATCTACTTTGGCGTGCTCACCAGCCTGGCCATGTTAATCGCCATCCTCGGCGCCCTGTTGCTGCTGCCGAGACTAATTCTGCTGACCAGGCCCTTTGGCCCTGAAGCCGCAGCTAAAACCGACGGCTGATTAAATTTCAAAGAAATAAGCTCACACCATTCGCCAAAACCATCCCCCATAACCTGGAATGAAACTTTTGCACCTGCTATCAGGTCAGTACTAGAGTTAATCGCTTTTTCATTGCTGAGGAAGGTTCGATGGATTCCAGTGCCAACATTAGAACCAGGACTGGAGCAAGCACCAGAGTCTGCCAATTCGGGTTCATCCTGCTCACCCTGTTTTTTCTGACCCTTTCCCTACCCAGTCAGGCTATGCGTTGCGGCACCCGATTAGTAACCACCGGGGATACCAAGCTGGAAGTAGAGCATAAATGCGGTACACCCAGTTTGGTCGAAGGTTCCGGCGTCATTGAAACCGAATCGGAAATCAAAACTGCTGAACGACTCAACCAGCAACTACTACTGATCGGACGCCAACAACATAGCCGCAGCCAGCCGGTAGAGACCTGGCACTACAATTGTGGTGCCAATCGGTTTTCCCGAGTATTGACCTTCGTGGGTCCTTTCCTGAAAAAAATTGATACCGCAAACCGTGGTTTTGGCAATAGCGGATGCAAGCAATCTGCTACCCCACGAACGCCTGACAGTGCGGCCTTGTTGACCGACGGGCCCAAACTAGCTGGGAAAAACAACAGTAATCGCCGTGTCCTCGACGCCGCTATCGAATTCCGCGAACTCCATCAGCAAAACTTAAACGCCACCAGCCACCAAAGTTCAACCAATACCAATGTACAACGCTACCAGGACGATCAGGGCCAATGGCACTACTCTACGGCGCCATAACCGCTGATCCCGGATAAATTTCCTCGGACCAGCCAGGGTTGCAGCCTAAACAATCTGCTAACCCGAATTCCCACCCCGAAAACGGGTAGCAACTCACAAATTTACCCTCAACATCGATGGCTTTTTGCCGCTATTAGTAGCTGGTAAAACTCGCCTTGAAGCTGACCTGCGCACAGTTTTAAGACCCGCCCCTGTCGGCACTGCTACTAAGAATTTAAAACAATGGCCTCGGCGACCCTCTCTACTCCCCCAGAAAAACCTGCATTACCGGAACAATTCGATCGCTTCCAGATCCTCAAGGTCCTCGGCGAGGGTGCTCAGGGCATCGTCTATCAGGCCTTTGACCCTCACCTGGAACGTCAGGTGGCGATCAAAGCCATTAAACAAAACAACGATCAGGCCTCGGTTGGTGGGCAACACGCAGACGGCCTAAACGCCTCAGAAATGCAAATATTGCTGCGCGAAGCGCGTACGGTGAGTAAATTTCAGCACCCTAATATCGTCAGTATTTATGAAATCGGTTACATCGCCGAGGCGCCTTACCTGGTCCTCGAATTTGTCGATGGGCCTCTGTTATCCGGAATTATAAAAGCCTGTAAAAAGGGAGTACCCCCGAAGGATTTTTTTAGCCTGGCAAGCCAGATGCTGGAAGGGTTGAATTTTGCTCACGACAACGGATTCATACATGGTGATCTGAAACCGGCCAATATTTTGGTGACTAAAACCAAAATAGCCAAAATCACTGATTTCGGCATCGCCCGTGCTGTCGGTGAAAAAAGTTCTGATGCCATGACTGGTTCGCCACGCTACATGGCGCCTGAATATATCACCGAAAGACTTAATTCACCGGCATCAGACCAGTTCGCCATGGGCATCATCCTGTACCAGCTGCTAACTGGAAAGCAGCCCGTCACCGGCAAAACCCTGGAAGACATATTCGCTCAAATTACGGCCGCTAAATTCCCACCGCCTTCGACTATTAATTCATCTATTGATCCCGAACTCGACGCCATCATCGGCAAGGTTCTTTCTCAAAATCCTCAACACCGGTTTGCCAACGCCAGCGAATTAAATAGTGCCTTACAGGAATTTTACGACCAGAAAAAATCTGACGCTACCATGGCTAACTCGCCGCCATCCGTCGATAGCCTGCGCAAACTACGCCAAAAAATTCGCGACCAGAAAGACTTTCCCTCACTTTCTAGCAGCATCACCAATCTAAACGGCCTGTTTGCCGGCAGCGAAAAAAATGCCGACTCTATTGCCGCAGTCATTACCAAAGATGTCGCCCTCACCAGCAAAGTTATGCGCATCGCCAATAGCGCTTATGTGCCCCACGCAGGCGGGGAAATCAGCAGCCTGTCCCACGCCGTAATGATGCTTGGTTTTCCCGCAATACGGGAGATTGCCGCGTCGCTGATGATGATCGACATGCTCAAAGGTGACGATGATTCTGCCGCTGTCAAAGAACAGCTGGTCCGCTCCCTATTTAGCGCAACCCTGGCCCGTAGAATTGCAACTCGAGAAGGTGAACAGGAAATCGAAAGCTGCTTCCTGGTGGGGATGTTCTATCGCTTCGGCAAATTGCTGGTTTGCTTTCACCTGGCTGCCGAGCACCAAAAAATCGAACAGCTGGTCAAAAAAGGCAAAACTGAAGAAGCCGCAACTCGGGAAATTCTTGGCTATAGCTATACCGAAATTGGCCATGAAATCGCCGAAGACTGGGCGCTACCAAAATTTCTGGTCGATTCAGTACAGGCGGTGCCGCTAGACCAGCAACCTGGCAAGCCGGCCACTAAAGCGGCTGTATATGGCGCTTTCAGTTGTGACATTACCGACCTGATGGCTACCGTCGGACCACAATCACTAAGAACTCAGCTCAGCCGTCTCAGCGTGCGTTACATGAAACTCATTGAGCTTAGTGGTGATGAGATCGAAGCAGCCATGGACGCCAGCCGAGTTGAGTTCCTCAAGTACTGCAAAATCCTCAAGATCAACACCAAAGACAGTGGTATCGATAACTGCCTGCAAAACTGGCAACAATATTTTCCGGACGAGCACGAGCAAGACGACGAGCAGACCGAGTTTTCCAGTGCTCAAACCCAGACAGCACCAGGAATGAAAGGCGACATCACTGGAAGAGATACCACTAACCCAGGTGATCAAACTGGCCGTCCAACAGCCGCCAAAATCTCAGTCGCATTACTGCGCGGCATTCAGGAAATTAGAAAGCTTCTACAAAGCGGCGATTACGATTTTGACGACCTGATTCGTAAGATTTTGGCGACGGTTTACTACGGCGTTGATTGCCGCCGGGTGCTGCTGTGCCGCTGCCTCGAACCACAGCAAAAGGTTAAGGCCCGTTATGCGGTCGGCAAACAGGTCAACCAGCTACTCAAACAGTTTCAGTTTCCACTTAACGCTAATAACGGCGTATTTAGCCGGGCCATCGATAGCGGTGACGACGTCATCATCGGCGACCTGGCGACCCACGCGATTCTTGAACCCCTACCCATCTGGTACAAACAGATAGGCGCCGCTGGCTCATTTGCGGTGTTTCCATTTCAGACTAAGGGCAAAACCCAGGGATTTATCTACGCCGACCACGCCGACCCACACTACATGGATAACCTGCCGCCCACCCAGCTAAAACTGGTGGGAAACCTGCGTGATCTCTGCGGCGAAGCTTATCGAATCCGTCATAAGCAGATGCAGCAACAAGCAGCTGAAAAGGCCTGATAAACAGTAACGGCCCCTGCCTAGCAGGACATAAAACTGCTGTGGTAATTCTCTGTTGCAAACCACGTTCTGCTTGAAAATATTAAACAATCGCCGCCTTCAACTCTGGCCAGATCGCGTCACCCGCCGCTGAAAACTGCTCTATCAGCGGCGGTGGCATTGCAGAAGCAATCGCTGCCTGATAGCTCGGTCGGGCAAAACAGCGCTCATACCACTGACCCACTGCTGTCAAATCAGCAAACATCTCGGTCCAGCAGAAATGTTTTAGCGTCTGAAAATAAGGCATGACGCCGATATCTGCCAGCGAAAAGCTACTGCCAGCCAACCAGGACTGTTGTTTCAACAGCGCTTCCATATCGACTAGAAATTTTCGATATGTGTTCACCGCTGTCACTGCCACCGGGGCACTCATGCCAAGCCGATAGAGCTCCTGCTGACGACCCCGTCGCACCGGATCAGGCACTTTCATTAGCAACGCTTCGGCGTCCTCGGTCGACATCTTAGCCAATACCGGCAGCATCAACATCGGCCACTGCAGTGCACCACAGGCCGCATGCAATGATTCGTCAAGACGCTTGGTCCAGATCCGCATCTGCGCCAGTTCGAGTGGATCTTTCGACCTGAGAGGAGACTCTGGGTAGAGATCATCAAGTAGTTCACAAATCACCGTTGACTCTGGAATCGGCCGGCCATCTAACACCAGGGTAGGTACCAGTCCTGCCGGATTCAGCTGCAGATATTCCGGGGTCAAATTCTGCTTGGCTGCCAGGTCAACAAAATGGGATTCAAACTCAATGCCCTTTTCGGCCAGTACCAGTCGGACTTTCTGCGCGCAAGGGGATACCGGGTGGTCATGTAATTCGATCATTTGAGTCACTCCTCAATCTCTAAGTTACTTATTATCGGGGTTGATGAATTCTAGAACAGGCACGCTCATCAGGATCAAAGAACAGAGTGCCGCCCCGGTCTGAATTTATGCAATCTCGCTGTTGCCTCCAACCTACTATACTGGCCGGCTAAAAACGAGATCATTCAAAACTAGATCACCTTAATAAACCACAAGAATCTAGTTCTACAAAACAATAACCCTAGCTGGTTTTAGAAAAATAGAGAGGTGTTGCCAATGGGCGACAAAAAATGGACCGAAGTCCGTCCCCGAGAAGACTATTTTCGCATTCTTGATCCCGACGGCAAACTCATTCATAAAGCGCCTAAGGTGTCACGTAAGGAATTATTGCGTTGGTACCAGGTGTTTGTCGAAACCCGTACCTTTGAAGATATCGCCGTGCGCCTGCAGCGCCGTGGTGTGCTCAGTGTTGCCGCGG
>JAESTY010000281.1 GCA_016763355.1 Immundisolibacteraceae bacterium | reverse complement strand
CCATTGACCGTATTCGGTAAGTGGGGTGGTTTTCGCCTTGAGGTACTGTCTGCGGGTAAGTAATAGAAGGTTTTTAAGCGGCAAGCACATAGTAAGTGCCACGCCCTGTACCTGCCGCTTTAATGAGGTTTAGCTTAATGAGCCTATCAAAGTCCAGCTTTCTTGAGGCAAGGCTGCGTGAAGAGTTACTGCCGTACTCCCGTTGCGTGATACTGCCGTGTTTTTCTATATATGCCAGTATTTGCCTATGATGAGGTTCTAAACGTGGCTTAGCCCCAGCCCGTTCTGGCAAAGTTTTACGCACACGACGAAGCTCATCTAGTATGCCGTCCGTGAAGTACTCCAACCAACCTGAAAACTCAATACCGCCTTCCAGATCATAATAATCTCCCTCAAGACCAACCGCCTTAAAGTATCGCGTGATATTCCTATTGTAGTAATTCTCAAAGCTGAATATCTCGAACAAATCCAGTCCAGCTTTCCCTAAAATTGCGGTTGTTAACAATCTTGTTGTTCTGCCATTGCCATCAATAAAAGGATGGATAATCACACATTGACGGTGGAAAATACCAGCCAAAATAATGGGGTCTATCTTACCGATATTAGCTTCAATAAATTTGAGTAAATCTCCGGTTAGCTTTCTAACGTCTTTGATATCAGGCGGAATAAAGACAATCTCGTCAATTTTTCGAGGATTGCGAATGATGACCGGCGCTTCCCGCAAGGCACCGCAATGTGCAGGGTTGTCCATCAAACCAGAAACGACCTGTCCCTGAATTTTCTCCAGCGTCTTTATATCCAGCTTGAAATTACCAGAGCGCACATTGGCATATAGAGATTGCAGTGCTTTATTGTAATTAAGCACCTCCCTCTCAGTATCGCGTACGCTCTCTTTTTGGGTCTTCAACAGACGTTTTACATCGGTCAGCGGTAATGGGTTACCTTCAATACTGGTAGAGGCATAGGACGACAATTCCCTTGCCTCAATCTCCAGTTTCGCCAAATCCTGGTTACTTAGACGAAATGATTTAAGCTCACCCAACGATTCTCCTATTTCACGGATCGTCGAGAGAAGCTTATCGCTAATAGTGTATTCAGGTGTCCAGTTCATAGCCGTAAACTAGCCGATAACTAGCCGCAAATCAACAGAATAATGAGCCGTAAACTAGCCTTAGTTTGGCCACCTATTCCGCGTGGCCCTCAGGTCATGGCCTTTCTGGCTACTTGAACGAGCAGATCCCGGTAACGCAGGTAATCAACCATCCTCAAGCACGCTGGTTACCCCGCTGTGTGGTGTGGCTACTCTGAAATAACGGGCCTTGGTAAGAGTCACATCGGGCAGCTCTATTCTAAAAAGTATATTTAGTAAACTGTCACCGTAGCCAGGTGCAGCTGTGCATCGTGCACAGGGTGCGAGAGGTGGCCCCAAGAAATCGGACAGTGAACTAAGTGGATTTCGAGCCTGAACCAAGCCATGCTAATGGTGATTCGATCAGGAGAAGATCATGTCAAGAAGACCGCGCCGGAATCATACCCCGGTATTTAAATCCAAAGTCGCGTTAGCGACACTCAAATATGACCGAACAGTCGCAGAGCTGGTATAGCAGTTCGATATTCACCCCAATCAGATCACCCAGTGGAAGACCCAGCGGCTGGACCGAGCTGCAACGGTGATCGAGGGCGGGATTGTTCGGGACATCAATCGGGACCATGGCTGGCGCTATCTGTTGAGTACCCGGTTTCACTTTTAGGCCAGCCTCCAATTGGTGCGCCGTTTACCACCGTTACAACGACTCCCCCCTGGCGCCCGCTCGGTTAGCCCACGGCATTGGTCCCCACCCAGAACCGGGCTTTTCGTCGCTACCATCACCCAAGTCCGCCAGACTCCTGACATAAACCGCTTTTATCGTTGACTCTATAGCCGCTATAGAGGTTATGATTGCGAATGATTCTTATTAACCTCTCTAAATCCACATGAGCTCATCATCGGTAACTTGAACATGCGTTTCTGCCTGGCAACTTTTCTCTGGCCAACACATCACCTCGGTTGGCGTTTGGCTACCCTGCCGCTGATCTGGACTTGCCTGTTTTGGTCGCTTTCCGGACAAGCCCGGAGTGGCGACCAGCCCGACCCCATCCGGCAAATGGCCCAACTGGCCGAATATATCGGTGCTGATTACCCCACCGCCGTTGCCGATGGCCGGGTTATCGATGCCGGTGAATACCAGGAGATGACCGAGTTTGCCCAGGTGCTGGTTCAAAAAGCGGCGCAACTGAGTCAGCTCCGAACGGGTGTCGCTGCCGGCACCGATAAAATTCAAACGGTGCGCAGTTACGCCCAGTCGTTACAGTCGGCGATTGCCGATCAACAAGCCGTTGAAGGGGTTCAGCAGGTGGCCGCCGCACTACGTCAGGTGCTGCTGAAGCTGTCACCGGACTCATCGGTACCTGCCAGGCTCTTGCCTGATACGGAAACCCAGGCGTTATATCAGGCTAGCTGTGCAAGCTGTCACGGCGTTACCGGTCGCGGCGATGGCACTCTGGCCACCCAACTGGAGCCAACACCGACCGACTTCACTGATCACGCGCGGGCGCTGAACCGCTCCGTGCTCGGCCTGCACGATGCCATTAGTGAGGGCATAGCGGGTACCGCCATGGCCGCATTTAATCCCCTGACCGAACAGCAGCGCTGGTCGCTGGCCTTTTATGTCGGCAGCCTTGCGTTTGAATCTGCTAACCCGCTGGCACCACCGGCCCGGCCAACCTTATCGTTGCAACAGCTGGTCAACAGCAGTCCAGCACTACTGGCCAAGCAGCTGCCTGCATCACAACAGAGCCAGATAGCCCATCTTCGGGCCAACCCGGCGCCACTATTCACAGACCCTGGTACACCACTGACTATTACCCGCAATCGCCTGCGGCAGGCCCAGGCTGCCTACCAACAAGCCGACTATGACCGGGCGCACGACTTGGCGGTAAGCGCCTATCTCGATGGTTTTGAGCTGATCGAAAACAGCCTGGACGCCCGCGATCAGACCTTACGCAAACAGATAGAGACCACCCTGATTGGCCTGCGTCAGGCCATCACCAACCCCGATGATGGGGCCGCCCTGGCGCGGATAATGGCCGTTGCATTTGCGCAGCTGGACGCCGCTGACCAGCTATTAAACGGTGCTAGCCTCAGCGCCGGGGCGCTATTTTCTGCCAGCCTGGTGATTTTGCTGCGTGAGGGGCTGGAGGCGCTACTGGTAATCATCGCGCTGATGACCATCCTGATACGCATCGACCGCAGGGACACCCTCAAATATGTGCATATCGGGTGGGGCGGCGCACTGCTGGCGGGTATCGCGACCTGGTGGGTGGCGCAATCACTGATCACTATTAGCGGTGCCAGCCGCGAGGTGATGGAAGGCGTTGCCGCAGCGCTGGCGGCGGCCGTGCTGCTGTATGTTGGCATCTGGATGCACAGCAAGACCCACGCGGCTCATTGGCAGGCTTTTATTCAGGCGCGTATCGATAGCACCCTCGGATCCGGCACCTTGTGGGGCTTGACTGCGCTGGCTTTTATCACGGTTTATCGTGAGGTTTTTGAAACCGTGCTGTTTTATCAGTCCCTGCTCACTCAGGTGGCGACAACGCAAGTTACCCCAGTGGTCGGCGGATTTCTGGTCGGCGCTGTAATGCTGGTGGCACTGGCCTGGGTGCTGGTTAAGTACTCAATCAAATTGCCCATTGCCCAGTTTTTCGCGGTCACCACTTATCTGCTGCTAACACTCTCTTTTGTGCTCGCTGGTAAGTCAGTCTCGGCGTTACAGGAGGCGGCAATGCTGGCTATTTCACCCCTGCCCGTGGCCTTCTCGGTGCAATGGCTGGGGGTTAACTCAACCTGGCAGGGTATCGCCGCACAGGTTAGCGTGTTGGCTGCGTTCGCTATTTTTGTGGTGCGAGGACGGATGGCATCGACCCTCAGCCAAGGCTAAAACCAGGAATGAAGATAACCGGCGAGTTGTTGACTAGCGGGGATGGATTGGTCGATCGACTGCAGAGGAGTGGCTGGCCGGTGGTGACGACAGTTTCTGTAAAATGCCGCACTGCTCAACGGTGCGGTTGCTGGAGCATTGGCCGCGCAAGGCAGCTAACTGTTGTTGTAGTTGTTTTAACTCGGTCATCCGCTGGGCCACTTGTTGCAGATGGTGATCAATAATCTGGTTGGCATCGTCGCAGCGGGCACCACTGACCTGCTTAAGCGCAATCAGCTGGCCGATTTCTGCTAGCGATATATCAAGACTACGGCAGCGGCGGATGAACATCAGCTGATCCTGTGCGGCGACATCATAAACCCGAAAGTTGCCCTCGTTGCGCTGGCTGGGCTGCACCAGGCCCTGCTTTTCATAGTAACGAATGGCCTGAACGGAGCAGCCGCTGAGTTTTGCCAACTGGCCGATTTTCATCGGGGTTTTCATTCGCCTGACTTTATCCATTTGACTCTAGCCCTTTATCCATTTGATTCTAGCCCTTTCCCATTTGACTCTATAGTCACTATAGAGTGTAAAGTCTCTGGGCTTGCGAAGCCAGTCCACGGATCAAACCGTGATTACCCCCCCCCAAAAGTTCAAGAAAACAAAGCCAACCACCGCCGATGACTACTCAATATGAGCACAACGACAGCACAGTGGCGACCCGCCATTTGGCGTCAGCTCGGGCCCCCCAGGCAGCGCCAGTGGATGGCTATGTAACCACCTACCGGGTGGCGAAAATGGATTGTGCGGCGGAACAGCAGATGGTGCGGATGGCCTTTAATGGCATTGAACCTGCGGTGCGACTGGAATTTGACCTGCCCGGGCGCGTCGTCAAAATCCATCATCGCCAGCCTCACCCGGAGATAGAGCGGCGGCTGCAGCCACTGGCGCTGGGCACCACGCGGCAAATCACCAAGCAGCTTGATGCCGATGCGTTTCAGGCGGGTGTCACTGCGGGGCTTTCAACCACGGCAAGCGATCATCAGCAGACCATCGTGCTGCGCTGGTTACTGGCGATTAATGGCACCCTGTTCGGTATCGAACTGCTGGTCGGCTGGCTGGCCCAATCCACCGGGTTGATTGCGGATTCACTGGATATGTTCGCCGATG
>JAESTY010000280.1 GCA_016763355.1 Immundisolibacteraceae bacterium | reverse complement strand
TGTGACCGGCGAATGTTTGCTGCCAGAAGGTACCGAAATGGTGTTGCCTGGAGACAATATTTCCCTGGTGGTTGATTTGATCACCCCCATTGCGATGGATGAAGGGCTACGCTTTGCGATCCGTGAAGGCGGACGTACTGTGGGCGCCGGCGTCGTCGCGAAAATTATTGAGTAATTGCTGATGGCAAGTCAAAAAATCAGGATTCGGTTAAAGTCTTTCTCGCATAAGTTAATCGATAACTCAGTGAGTGAAATTGTAGACACAGTAAAACGGACTGGTTCACGCGTTTGTGGTCCTATCCCGCTACCGAGTCGTATCGAACGCCACACTGTGTTGCGCTCACCGCATAAAGATAAAGATTCTCGGGATCAGTTCGAGATTAGAACCCATAAACGTCTGGTCGATATCATCGATCCAACTGATAAAACGGTTGATGCATTGATGAATCTGGACCTGGCAGCCGGCGTTGACGTTCAAGTCAAACTCGGTTAACGGACCAAGGCAAGGAATTAAACAAGATGGCGATCGGACTGATAGGCAAAAAGCGAGGCATGACCCGCGTTTTTACCGAAGATGGTCGTTCCGTACCTGTGACGGTTGTTGAAATAAATAACAACCGCGTGGTTCGGATCAAAAGTAATGACAGCGATGGCTATGACTCGATCCAGGTTACCTGGGGCGATAAGCGACCTAGTCTAGTGGCTAAACCAAAGGCGGGAGAGTTCGCGAAAGCGGGCGTCAAGCCTGGTGAAGGGCTCAAAGAATTTCGGGTTGATGTTGCTGATATTGAAGGACTGGAAGCCGGATCTGAGCTTACTGTCGACAGATTTTCGGAAGGCCAGATTGTAGACGTGACTGGCGTCTCCAAGGGTAAGGGTTTCGCTGGTGCGGTAAAGCGCTGGCACTTCCAGATGCAGGATGCGACTCACGGTAACTCTGTGTCCCATCGTGCCCCTGGCTCAACCGGTCAGAATCAGTCTCCAGGGCGGGTTTTTCCGGGTAAAAAAATGGCCGGCCATTTGGGTAGTGTTCAACGTACCCAGCAGGGACTAGAAGTGGTCCGGGTTGATATCGAGCGCAACTTGCTGCTTATTAAGGGTGCTGTACCCGGGTTCACAGGTAGTCGCCTGGTAGTTAAACCGTCTGTTAAATCGGCGGGGAGCTAGTAATGGAATTATCAATTACAGGTATAGATGGTAGTAAATCCGGAACCATCGAACTGGGCGATAGCGTAGTCTCTTCAGAATTTAATCCGGGGCTGATTCATCAGTTAGTAACTGCCTACCTTTCAAATGCTCGTGGTGACACCGTTGGGCATCTAAGTCGCAGCGATGTTGTCGGTAGTGGACGTAAACCATGGCGTCAGAAAGGCATGGGCAAAGCGCGAGCTGGTACGGTTAAGAGCCCGCTTTGGCGTGGCGGGGGTAAGACTTTCGTGCACGACGAACGTCATCATCAGCAGAAAGTGAATCGTAAGATGCACCGGGCTGGAATGCGTAGCATTTTAGCCGAGCTGATTCGTCAGGAACGCTTGGTTGTGGTTGATTCTTTAAAGCCAGAGACCCCGAAAACCGGTGCGTGGGCCGCTCAGTTGGCGACCTGGGGCTTAACCCAAGATGACCGTTACGTCAGCGTGTTACTGGTCGATTTAGAATTCGACGAAAAGCTCTATCTAGCCAGCCGCAATATTCCGAAAGTTACCACTTGTACGCTGTCCCAGCTCGGTCCAGTTGACCTGGTTGGCAACGAGAAAGTAGTGATTACGGCTGACGCTTTGAAATCTTTCGAGGAGCGGCTGTAATGAGTAATTTTCCAAGTCAGGGCCGGTTGATGAATGTCATTCTCGGGCCGCATGTGTCCGAGAAAGCCGCAATGGGATCTGAGCTTAATTCTCAGTTCTGTTTCAAGGTGGCTAGTGATGCTAACAAATTGGAAATTAAGCAAGCGGTAGAAGGCTTGTTTGGTGTCAATGTAAGTAAAGTGGCGACTTTGAATGTAAAGGGCAAAGCTAAACGTTTTGGTCGCTTTATGGGTCGTCGTAAAGATTGGAAAAAGGCCTACGTCACCCTGGAAGCAGGGCAAGACATCGATTTCAGCTCACTCACCTAACGGTGACGAGCGAATAACGGAACGATCAACATGGCAGTAGTAAAGAGAAAACCAACTTCACCAGGGCGACGGTTTGTCGTTTCGGTGGTCAATCCTGAGCTGCATAAGGGACAACCTTATGCGCCGTTGATTGAAAAGCTTACCAAAAACGGTGGGCGTAATAATCACGGACGGATTACCACTCGTCATCGTGGTGGTGGTCATAAGCAGCGTTATCGTGTCATCGATTTTAAACGCAATAAAGATGATGTTCCGGCCAAGGTAGAACGGTTAGAATATGATCCGAATCGTAGTGCGAATATTGCGCTGCTGTTATATGCCGATGGCGAACGTCGTTACATGATTGCGCCTAAGGGTGTGAGTGCTGGTGATACGGTTATTTCCGGCATCGAGACGCCCATTGAGACTGGTAACTGTATGCCGCTCGATAGCATGCCACTGGGTTCGGTTGTTCACTGTGTAGAGTTAAAGCCAGGTAAAGGGGCTCAGATCGCACGCAGTGCCGGCACATCAGCGCAGCTGGTTGCCCGTGAAGGTGCGTATGCAACTTTACGACTGAAATCTGGCGAGATGAGGAAGCTATTGGTGACCTGTCGCGCAACGCTTGGCGAGGTCGGTAATTCTGAACATAGTCTGCGTTCGATTGGTAAAGCTGGCGCAATGCGCTGGCGTGGTGTACGGCCGACTGTCCGTGGTGTCGCTATGAATCCGGTTGATCATCCGCATGGCGGTGGTGAAGGCCGAACTTCTGGTGGTCGCCATCCGGTTTCACCCTGGGGTCAGCCTACCAAGGGTCATCGGACTCGCTCTAACAAGCGAACTGATTCAGCCATCGTCCGTCGACGTAACAAGTAAGTGTTAAACGGAGTGCAGTAAGGTGCCACGTTCAATTAAAAAAGGTCCTTTTGTGGACCACCATTTGATGAAAAAGGTTGCCGAGGCAGCAGAGACCAATAATCGCCGTCCGATTAAAACCTGGTCTCGCCGCTCTACGGTGATGCCGGATATGATTGGTCTGACACTCGCGATTCACAACGGTCGTGCGCACATTCCGGTTTTGATTAATGAAAATATGGTCGGCCACAAGCTCGGTGAATTTGTGTTGACGCGGACATACCGCG
>JAESTY010000279.1 GCA_016763355.1 Immundisolibacteraceae bacterium | reverse complement strand
CACTACTTCGCTGGTTAGGTCGTCTTCTGTTGGTCCGAGGCCGCCACTTATAAATAGATAGTCGCTCTGTTGCAGGGATATTTCGATAGCGCGGCTCAGGTCTTCACGGCGATCGCCGGTGGTGAGCATCAGATCTACCGAAAACCCAGACTCACCCAGTAACTGTGAAAGTGTTGCACTGTTGCTGTCGATTAACTCGCCGCGTAAAATTTCCTCGCCGGTACTTAGGATGGCTGCCGTGCCTACTTTGCGATTCATGGGTCGTCCCATATAAATAGTATTGGAGTTTATGCAACAGCAAGAAAAGTAACCGCTGAGTCGGAGAATTATCCTGGCGCTGCTAATTATTTAGTTTCAAGTAATTCAGCAACTCCCTAAAAAAACAGGGGATGAGTATGCCTGTCCCGATCAAGTTACGGTAACTTAAGCGGTCAGTTCCTAGCGTATGTTTTAGTGGTGCTTGCGATCCTCGCCAGCAACTGCAAATTATTCCTGCCTAAATAAATCACCTGAAATGGATGCCCAAAGTTTTGCTTAAGCCTCGACATGGTGAACTGCCGATAGTTGTTGTCACTGGCCCGACAGCTAGTGGTAAGAGCGGGCTAGCAATGAAGTTGGCAGATCGGTTTCCCTGCCGGTTAATCAGCGTTGACTCAAGTTTGGTCTATCGAGGCATGGATGTGGGAACTGCTAAGCCCGATTGCCAGCTACTTAAACAGTACCCCCATGAGCTGGTCAATATTCGAGAACCTGATCAAACCTATTCTGTTGGCGATTTTGTCACAGACGCCACTAAAGTAATTGCTGAAGCGCGCGAATCTGGACAGGTTCCGGTACTGGTAGGTGGCACTTTGTTATATCTGCGGGGGTTATTTCAAGGTCTGGCTGAATTACCCAAAGCAGACCCTGAACTTCGTTTGCAGATAGAGCTAGAGGCAGGCCGGCTTGGTTGGGCTAAGCTTCACCAACAGTTAGCTGAAATTGATCCGCAGGCTGCCGTTGCAATATCAGTGAATGATCAACAGCGAATTCAGCGAGCGCTAGAAGTTTATCGAATTACTGGCAAGCCGATTAGTTTTTGGCGGCAACAGTCTCGTCCGAAAGTGCTCGATGCCAGGGTGCTAAAAATTATTTTGTCACCACCTCTGCGAGAAACGTTACATCGTCAAATCGCTGTTCGCAGTCAGCAGATGCTCACAGCCGGGTTAATTGCCGAAGTGGAAGGGCTGCGAGACAAGGTGGAAAGTAGCGGTCAGCAGAAAATAGACCAATTACCCGCTATGCGTGCGGTTGGCTATCGGCAAGTGCTGGAATACTTGCGCAGTGAGATTGCTGCCGATAATTTAGTCGAGCGAATAACGATTGCCACGCGGCAATTGGCGAAGCGTCAACTGACCTGGTTGAGAAGCGAGCCTTCCGGGATATGGCTAGACTCAAATTCAACAAATTTATTAAAGCGAGCAACTTGTCTGGTCGATGAGCATCTTGACTGTTATGGTTAGCTGCCGTTGTTAAGGCTGATTATGGCCCGATTAGAACAGGTTTATTAAATTAGGTGCTATAGCAGTCGTCACCGGTGTCGCTATACTAGATCGCGACCAAAACTAAGAAAGCTAGATTTACATTAAAACCCAATCAAGACCCAGAGGATTTAACAATGAAAAAAGGTCAGGGGTTACAAGACCCGTTTTTAAACACCCTTCGCAAAGAAAAAGTTCCAGTGTCGGTGTTTTTGGTAAACGGCATAAAGCTTCAGGGACAGATCGATGCCTTTGATCAATACGTGGTGGTACTGAAAAACACGGTTTCGCAGATGGTATACAAGCATGCCATCTCTACCGTAGTACCGGCTCGTAACATTAAGGTGCCGACAATTACGGAATCTGACGACGAAGAAGAAGAGTAGTTTTTCTCCAGGTATTTTCAGCCGTATTTTTTGGTGCGCCGGCTCGGTGGATTTGTTGATAACACCCTAGTGCGGCCTGGTGATACTTGTCGATAATTTCTTGTTGATTTAAACATCTCACTGCTTGTGTCACCGGGTGACACGACTGTGGTTGGTGTGTCTGTCAGGTTTTTGTTGGGTCAAACCGATATCCGCAGGTACATTTCGTGCTGCCCGAGTTAGAATCATTGAAATTATTATCATTGTAAGAATCTAACATTGAGCAGGCACGGAATTTGAATTTCAACGGGACGCTAGCCGTCGGCAAGTCGATCTATTGTTAGATATACCTGCACAGGATAAGCCTGGTGAGTTTTCCCGTGTATTGCTGGTGCACCCGACCTTTAAACGCCGACGCGGGCGTACATCAAAGCGAGATTTGATAGAAAGTAACCTGGAAGAGTCGGTCGAACTGATTCGCGCGACCGGCGTCGAGCTTGCGGGGCAGATCAACGCACCGCTGGGGTCTATTGATCCAAGCCATTTTATTGGCAGCGGCAAGTTGATAGAGGTCATCGAGCTCGCTCAGGAGCTTTGTGTTGATACGGTGATATTCGACCAGCCGTTATCACCCGGCCAGGAGCGCACCTTACAACAAGCTTTAAATCTAGCAGTGGTTGATCGAATTGGATTGATCCTGGATATATTTGCCCAGCGGGCTCGTAGTTACGAAGGTAAATTGCAAGTTGAGCTGGCGCAGTTGCGCCATCTCTCCACCCGCCTGGTTCGTGGCTGGACCCATCTTGAACGTCAGAAGGGTGGTATTGGTTTGCGGGGTCCAGGTGAAAGTCAGCTAGAGACCGATCGTCGTTTAATACGTGACCGAATAGCCCTGTTGCGGCGTCGGCTCGACAAGGTGGGTCAGCAGCGACAGCAGAATCGAAGCCGACGGGCCAGAACCGAACTGCCGACCGTATCTTTGGCCGGTTATACCAATAGTGGCAAATCGACGCTGTTTAACCGTTTGACCGGTGGCGGGGTGTTTGCCGCTGATCAACTGTTTGCCACCCTTGATCCGACTCTGCGCAAGGTAGAAATTGCTGATTGTGAACCGCTGGTATTGGCCGATACGGTCGGATTTGTTCGCGATCTGCCCCATGAGCTTAT
>JAESTY010000278.1 GCA_016763355.1 Immundisolibacteraceae bacterium | reverse complement strand
GGCCGCTGCGTCATCAAGAAAAATCAGCGTTGCTGATGATTCGTCTGTGGGGCTGCTTAATGCCCCTAGAGTAGTACGGATTTTTTTATCGGCGACTGGCAACGGTTGTTGCTGATTCTTTTTCCATTGATGATGTTGTTTAGCGAGCTCAGGTGCATTGAGTTGTAGAGACTCACCTGGGGTTAACGTGTGGCCGGTAAAATCTCGCGCGGCCCGGTTGGCTAGTTGAATAATGCCATCAGGCGTGACAGCAATGACACCGGCTTGCATGCGTTGAATAATCTCTTCATTGAGTTGAGCGAGTTGTTTTAATTCGGCGCCGCGTATTGCGGCTAACTTTGCACTAGCACGGGCCCGTCTAGCTAATTCGGCTGAAATTGTCGCCGCAGCAAACAGGGCTAATCCGAGCAATCCGGCACGAGTGAAATCGGCGGGTTCTACCAGGCCCATAACCCACCAGCGTGATTGTTCGGCAAGCAAGCCTAAGGTGGCAAGCGCTGTGATTAACAGGGTTAGCTGGCGCGGTAAAAGCAAGCCGCTGGCGGCGATGACGATCATCAGCAAAATCCCCAATCCGCTCTCGGTCCCACCGCTACTATGCATGAACACAGTGATAGCGACTGTGTCCAAAAACAGCAGGAGAGTAGCCTGGGTAAGGAAGGCTGGTTGTCGACGCCAGAGCATCACATAGGCACCAATGCCGATGACCACATAAATGTTTGCGGTTATGGTGAATAGCTGGCTGTCGTAGCTTCCGAGGGGTTTTAGTAATACCCCCGCGTTAGCGATAAAGCAGAATACGGCGCTGACAACGAGCCGAAAAAAATTGTAGTAACCCAGTGGTTGCCAGCTAAGTTGGGTGTCCTCTAAGGATTGCTCCGAGGTGGGTATTGAAGTTGGCATTATTGCTTGGGAGGTTCGATCCCAACATCATTAACTCGGTGAATGATTAAGCCTGCTAATACTAAGGGAATTGCAAGCAGTAAGAAGTAGTTGGCCATTTGCCAATCCATACCGATGAGGATGCCACCAATCAGCGGTCCAAGAATCGCTCCGAATCTGCCGGCACCAATTGCTAATCCAACTCCCGAGGCTCTGTTGTAGTCTGGGTAAAAGCGCGCCGCCACTGAATAAAGCCCAATCAGTCCACCGAGTCCAAAAAACCCCGTAATGCCAGTGAGCAACAATAGTCCGTTGACCGATAACAGGTTCTGGCCAAGTAACGCCATCAGTCCTGCAGAAATAATAAAACTGACACTGATCATCGGGCGAATGGCCCGGGTTGCTGATAACCAGCCAAGGGTGAGCATGCCAATACCACCGCCTATATTAATGGCGATGCCGGCGCCAATGGCGCTACCGGTGGACATGCCTGCATTGGTGAGAATGGTTGGAATCCAGTTAATCAAAAAATAAAGGGCCAGATAACCAAAAAAGAAACAGCCCCATAAAGCCACGCTTGGTGAAAGCCAGGGTGGGCGTAAAATTTGCGAGACCGCACCGATACTTTCAGTCGTGCTGCTAGGCTCAATGCTAGACCAGTCGATATCCATTTGAGTGCAAATTTTTTCTGCAGTCAGATTAGCGGCGGGGGTTTTTTGCCGTTGTAAAAATGGCAATGATTCGGGTAATCCGACCACTAATAGCGGCACCATTATTAGGGTTAATGCTCCAGCGACGACGAAAATCGACTGCCAGCCATGTTCTGGGATGATGATTGCGGCCAGCGCGCCGCCAAGAATTCCACCGACTGGGAACCCTAAATGCATGATGCTAACGGCAAAATTTCGACGCCTATCCGGTGAGTATTCAGCCACCAGGGTGTTCAAACTCGGCAGCAAACCGCCAATGGCCAAGCCAGTGATAAATCGCAGTGTTAGTAGACTCCAGAGTGACGCTGCCGCGCTAGTAGCCAGTGTCGCCACGCCGAGAAAAAGGGTAGCCACAATGATCATCCGGCGTCGACCAATACGATCAGCCATGGGTCCTAATAGCAAAGATCCAGCGGTCATGCCGGCGAGACCACTGCTAAAAACAATGCCCAGTGCTTCAGGCGTTAATTGCCATTCTGAAGAGATTGCGGGGGCAGCAAATGAGATAGCTAACAGGTCAAATCCATCCAGCAAATTCACCAGCCAACAAAGCAGGATTACTCGAATCTGTAACCAGGAAAGTGGGCGCTGATCAATTGCCTGTTGCAGGCTTAGGTTTGCTGTTGCCATTTTTTGGGCTGTACCAGGTTGATTGTTTTGGCTTCGGAATTTTCGGAATTAAAGAGCTATTTTCGAGGCCCAACGCTGTTCAAGCCAGGGTCGCATCACCCAGCGCAGACCTTCGTATGCACTGCAGATGCGGATTCGTTCCCGGCCTGGAATGAGCTTCAATTTGCGAGCCTCGACGCCTTCACTGGTAGCGAGTCCGACCCAGACTGTGCCCACCGGTTTGTCATCGGTACCACCGTCTGGTCCGGCTATGCCGGTAGTGCTCAAAGCGATGTCCGCCCCGAGTCTGTCACGGGCGCCGACAGCCATCTGTTTGGCCACTTCTTCGCTGACTGCGCCATGAATTTCGAGGGCGTTAGGTTGTACATTAAGCATGTCGGTTTTACTTTCGTTGGAATAACTGATGACCCCGCCCTTGTAATAGTTTGAACAGCCAGCTTTATCGGTGATTAATTTACCGATCCAGCCGCCAGTGCATGATTCGGCGGTTGCAAAAGTGAGCTGTTGCTGCAGCAGAAATTCTGAAAATAGTTCGGGTATGCCGCGGGGCTCAAAATCAACCAGGTAGTCGGATAGGTGGTCGACTACAAATTGGCGCAGGCTACGAAGTTTTTCTGGTGAAGGGTCGTAAATTTTTATCTCTACTTCAGGAAACAGAGCTCGAAATCCGAGTTCTTCGTGTTGGTCTTCCCAGGGTTTTAACGCTGCAGCAAGCGTGGACTCACCGATGCCAAAAAAGTGAATAAATTCATGGTTGGGTTTGATAACGTCGACGACAGTTAACAGATACTGTTTGATCATTGGCCCCATTTCACGAGGCGGGCCAGGTAGTGCGACTATTCGCTTGGTAATGCCGTCCCGTTCAATGATTTTTTCAAACCCGGGCGCAGTACCATTGGGGTTAGCAAGGATTTCGGCGCCATCGGGGAAAAATGCCTGCTTGCGGTTGTTGTCAGTTAATGGGATGCCAAACTCTTTGAATTTGCGTTCAATATGTTGCCAGCTTGCCAGGTCAAACTGAGTATCTACTCCAGCTACGCCAGCCACTACTTCGCTGGTGAGGTCGTCTTCTGTTGGTCCGAGGCCGCCACTTATAAATAGATAGTCGCTCTGCTGCAGAGATATTTCGATAGCTCGGCTCAGGTCTTCACGGCGATCGCCGGTGGTGAGCATCAGATCTACCGAAAACCCAGACTC
>JAESTY010000277.1 GCA_016763355.1 Immundisolibacteraceae bacterium | reverse complement strand
TTTTGCCATGTTCAAATGCGGCCTGCCAGGCTGCCGCTGGCTCATCCTGCCACTGCTCGCCATAAACTCTCAGGGCCGGCAGCTCGGAGAAGCCATCGCGCAATCGTTGCACCCGGCCACCTTCCTGATCTACCGAAACTTCAATATCAGTGGCCGAAAAACCTCTAATAGATTCAATTAAATCAACAAGTTGATCTTTATTATTAAAGTTTCTTGTAAAGATGATCACTCCGCGAATTGCCGGGTGTGACAGCATCTGTTGTTCAAATGAGGTGAGTTCGGTGCCGGCCACATCAATGACCAGGTTTCTAATAGAGGACATGCGAGTAATGATTACCTAAGGATTTAATTATATGAATTGAAACGACTAAAACGGCGCAGCATCAATCGACCTGGGCACGGATATCCAAACGGTCCCGCAGCCGATCGCCGACCAGATTAACCGCCAGCACCACCAGCAACAAGGCAGAGCCTGGGGCCAATACGTAATGGGGCGCGACCAACATAAAGCGGGCGCCATCACGAATCATGCTGCCCCATGAAGGTGCCGGGGGTTGAATGCCCAGTCCTAGAAAGGACAAACCAGCTTCGGCCAGCACCGCACCGGCGAGCCCAAAGGTGGCCTCGATCATCAGCGGTGCCGCGATAAGAGGTAACAAATGAAACCGGGCAATAAACCAGCCACTACTACCCAGCGCGTGGCCGGCCTGGACATGGTCGGCCTCACGCAAGCTCAATACCTGCGCCCGGGTTAAACGGGCAAACCCCACCCAGCCGACTGTTACCAGAGCGATCATTAAATTGTCGATACCCGGACCCAGCAAGCCAGCCAACGCTATCGCCAGCAGCAATCCGGGAAAAGCCAGTACCACATCAACTATACGCATGATGAATTGATCGACCCAGCCACCGAGATAACCTGCCAACAAGCCCACCGCAATGCCAAACAGCCCACTTATCGACACCACCACTAATGCGACCATCAGTGACAGCCGAGCACCCAACAATAACCGCTCAGCAATACTACGTCCCAGCTCATCACCACCTAGCCAAAGGGCTGGACTCGGCGTCTGCAAAATATGATCAAGCCGAATCAGGTCGGGCTGCAAATTCATCAGCGGCGTCGCCGCCAAAATCAGCAGCAGCAACGCACTAACGATAGACAACAGCCGCATCAGTTAGCCCCTGCCGAACCGCTTAATCGAATCCGCGGATCGATCAACCCGTAAGCCACGTCCGTCAGCAGGTTGATCACCACGTAGAGCACCGCTATCAGTAATACGCAGCCCTGCACCAGCGGATAATCCCGACTTTGAATCGCCTCGACGGTGAGCCTGCCCACACCCGGCCAACTAAACACGGTCTCGACGATCACCGAACCGCCAAGAATCGCGCCTATCTGCAGGCCTACCAGGGTCACCACAGGTAACAGGGCATTGCGCAGACTATGACGCCAGAGAATGGTCCATTCACTCAACCCCTTGGCCCGCGCAGTACGCACAAAATCTGCTTCGGCAATTTCTAGTAATGAGTTGCGCAGCATACGCGCCACAATGGCTGCCAGCGCGGTACCCAGCGTAATCGCCGGCAATACCAGCGAACTGAAACCCTGACGACCACTGACCGGAAACCAGCCCAACATCACCGCACCGGCCAGAATCAGCATAGGTCCCAGCCAGAAATTGGGTATCGACACCCCGAGCAGACTCAGCACCCGCGCACCGTCATCAATCCAGCTATTGCGATACCAGGCCGAAACCATGCCGAGTATCAGTGCGACCAATAGTGATACCACCATTGCTGCAACCGCCAGCTCGGCGGTGGCCGGTAACCGCTCAGCGATCAATTCCACCACCGGGCGGTGGTAATGAAATGACTCGCCCAAATCCAGAGTCAATAAGCCCTGATAATAGTGGAGCATCTGCTCTGGCAAACTTCGATCCAGGCCATAAGCAGCAGCCAGGGCCGCCCGGTCAGCCGCCTGAGCACGCTCGCCGAGCATGACTTCAATCGGGTCACCGGGAATCACGTGGGTGAGCACAAACACGGCGACCGAAACCCCAAAGATCACCAACAACGCGGCCAGGGTTCTTTTAATGATCAACATTTGATGATCAACATTTGACGATCAACATTCGCGAATTAACACGGGCGTGGCGAACGATACCCGATCAAACAGCGATAGCACGTCATGGTTGCGCATGCGCACGCAACCGTGAGAACTGGGTTGCTCGATGGAATAGTCATCCGGGGTGCCATGAATATAAATATAGCGGCGCATGGTGTCGCAGTTACCGAGTCGGTTGTGGCCCGGCTCTAATCCGCTGAGCCAGAGAATACGAGTTAAGACCCAGTCGCGCTGTGGATGTTGCTGGCGCAGTTGCGGATTATAAATCTCGCCGGTGAAACGCCGCCCAGAAAACACCGAGTTCAACGCCAGACCATTACCGATGCGGGCACGCACCTGATGCCAGCCCCGCGGGGTCTGCAGACTATCGACCTGCTCACCCACCCCCCGAGCCGCCGTGGACACCGGCGCTTCAAACAGGCGCTGCTGATTAGCGGAAAACAGGGTTAACCGCTGCTGGGCAATATTGACCTCGATCCAACACGGCTGGCCGTCGATCATCTGTTGGTCGGTTATCTCAGCCATCATCCCGCGCTTCGATTAACTGTTTTTTAACGTCTATTAAACCGTCGTAGTTACCGTCCCGACTGATTTGATAGCCACTCAGACTGGAACGAGTTACCAGGATATGGTCTTCATACCAGAGCGACACATAGGGTCGCTGCTGGGCAATGATTTGCTGTAACCGACCATAGACTGCGGCCTGCTCAGTAATCGGCACGGTCTCTGCCAGGTCAATCAATTGATCCACTTGCTGGCTGACAAAGCGGCCCCGGTTAGCGCCTTTTGGCGGCATTGAATCAGAGTGAAACAGGTGACGAAAAATATCTGGCATCTTCACGCCAACCCAGGCCAGCGAGAACAGCTGAAACCGACCTGCCTTAATGTCGCCATAAAAAGTGCCCCACTCGTGGCTTTGAATCTCCACGGTCAGCCCCACCGATTGCAGTTGCTGTTGAATAACCGCCGCAATCCGCAGTCGCAGCGCATCGGTAGAAACTTTGTAAACAATTTTGGGGTCGCCGCCATCGGCGACAAATTCTGCCACTAGCTGAGCACTTTTGGTGGGGTCAAACTCGGTTACGGGCAGATCTATGGCACCAGCCCAATGGTCGTCAGGCAAAATCGACTCGGCGGGCCT
>JAESTY010000276.1 GCA_016763355.1 Immundisolibacteraceae bacterium | reverse complement strand
GGAAGTTTCCATACATCACCGCTGAAAACGGTGGCGGTGCTTTTGTGCTGCTGTATCTGGCCTGCGTGGTGTTGATCACCTTGCCGGTAATGGTGGGCGAGGTGATGCTCGGCCATTTGGGCAAGCGCAATCCGATTCACGCCATGGCGGATCTGGCGCGCGCCTCGGGTGGTTCCATCTATTGGGCCACCATTGGTATTCTGGGCGTGATTGCCGGGGTGTTGATTCTCTCTTATTACAGTGTGATTGCTGGCTGGACCATGGCCTATGAGGGTTATGCAGCCAGCGGTACCTTTGAGGGTGCGGATGTTGCGGCGGTGACCGTGTTGTTTGACCAGCTGCTGAATTCTCCTGAGACTTTGCTGTTCTGGCATACGCTGTTTTGTGGTGCGACTATCCTGGTGGTGGCCCGCGGGGTTGAGGCGGGGCTTGAGAAAGCGATTTCGGTATTAATGCCGGGGCTGTTTCTGCTGCTCGGTGGCTTACTGGTTTATGCGGTGACCACGCCGGCTTTTGCCGAGGGTGCGGCGTTTTTATTGCAACCTGATTTTTCTAAGTTGACTTCAAAATCGGTGCTGGTGGCGCTGGGCCAGGCATTTTTCACCCTGTCGCTAGGCATGGGTGCGATCATGGTTTATGGCTCTTATCTGCCGGCAGGTGTCTCGGTGGCTCGGGTGTCTTTTATCGTGGCCATTGCCGATACGCTGGTCGCACTGATGGCCGGGCTGGTGATTTTTCCGCTGGTGTTTACTTATGGCCTGGAACCCGCTCAGGGGCCGGGACTGATCTTTTTAACCCTGCCGAATGCGTTTGCGCAGATGCCGGGAGGTCAGTGGGTTGGCGGGGCATTTTTTCTGCTGTTGTTGTTCGCGGCCTGGAGTTCGGCTATCTCGCTGATTGAACCGGCGGTTGCCTGGCTGGTAGAGCGTTTCGGCTGGACCCGGGCGCAGGCAGCAATGATGGCCGGCGGCATCAGTTGGCTGATCGGGTTGTTAACGGTGGTGTCGTTTAATCTGGCGGCGGATTTCAAACCGCTGAGCAATATGACCATGTTTGACCTAATTGATTTTGTCACCAGCAACATCATGTTGCCGCTCGGAGGCATGTTGATTGCACTGTTTGTCGGCTGGCGGTTGCAGGCTTCGATGCGCGAGCAGGCCACGGCTGATCTACCAGGCTGGGTCTATTCGACCTGGCTTTGGTCGGTGCGGGTAGTCGCGCCGGCGGCGGTGTTGGTGGTGATGGTTAACGCCATTGTTACTTCGCTGGGTTGATGGGGCTGTTATGAGCATGTTGGTATGAGGCTATTGATATGAGAAAGGCTCACCGCACTGCATTGTTGCCCTACAGCGCGCAACAGATGTTTGACCTGGTTAATGATGTCAATGCCTATCCGCAATTTTTGCCCTGGTGTCGGTCTGCCCAAATGAAGACTTTATCTGCGGTCGAGATGGAAGCGACCCTGGATTTGGCTTTAAAAGGCCTGCATAAGTCTTTTACTACCCGTAACCGATTGGTGCCGGGTCGGGAGATACATGTCAGTTTGGTCAGGGGCCCGTTTCGCACTATGAACGGCCACTGGCTGTTCCAGGATCTGGACAGTGCCAGTGATAGCCCCCGTGAGATTCACGGCTGCCGAGTATCACTAGAACTTAATTTTGCGTTGGCAGGGCGCATTCTTGAACTGACCGTTGGACCTCTGATGGAGCGGGTCGGTGATTCGCTGGTGGATCTGTTTTCAGAACGGGCGCGAAAAGTTTATGGCAGGCCAAGTTCATCAATTGATAGCGAGAATAGCGATGTGGGTTGAAGTGGCCTATGCACTGCCAGAACGCCAGTGGTTAATCCGCTTAGAAAGTGATCAGCCGCTCACAGTGCGCCAGGCGATTGAGCAGTCAAACATACTGGTTGAGTTTACGGAAATCGATCTAGAGCAAAATCGGGTCGGTATCTTCAGCCAGCTGGCCGGGTTGGATGATGTGCTGCGGCAGGGTGATCGGGTTGAAATTTACCGGTCATTGATTGCAGACCCGAAGGCGATGCGACGCCAGCGGGCAGCAGAAAAAGCTGCCGCTAAAAAAGCAGCTAAGTTAGCCGGTTAAGTTGGGTAATTGGGTCAGAGTGTCGGGTCATGTGCCGGGGGATCAGCTCGGCGGCAAATTATTTTTACAGTTTTGGGGAACCTATACCGCCAGCGGGGTTCTTACTTAGCGACCTCTGATGAATACCCGTTTTCATCCCTTGGCGGGTATAGGTAATGCCGGTGAATGTTTCCCACATTCACCGGTTTTTTTTATCCCCCACCGATTTTTCGTAACAACCCATCGAACAGGCCTGAGTCATCATCGAGTGGCACAGGCTCATTGGCTACCGCCTGTTCGAGTTCTGGTGCGTCAGGACTATTGAGTTCTGTAAGGCTTATTCCTGGTTGTAAAACACTACTGTTATCCGCTGCCGTGTTAGCCATTGGGCCGCTTGTCATGGCTGATGGCCTGTCTGCTGGCTGGGCGGCAATTGGAAGTGGGCGGTCGAGTGATTCAGGAATTGGGGCGATGGAAGTGGGTAACGCTGTGGTGCTGATTGGGGCGGCACTAGCAACGCTGGTAGCAACCGGTTGGCTGATGATAGGTGCCGGATTGGTTTCAGGCAGTGGTTCTGATTTTTCGCCAATCAGTGGTAAACGGTTGCGCAAGCCACGCCAGAAAGTTTCATCTTCAATGACTTTTCTAGGGGGAATTTTTATGGTGGTTTTAGCACGGCTGACCTGAAGAGGAGTTGTGCGCAGCTCGCCGACCACATCACCGGCGATACGCGAAAGCAGCTGCTGGTCGTCAAAAAAGAGAGTGACCTGGCGCTGTTGGCGTGCTTCGCCGCCAGGCTGATAGTTGTAGATGTAATCCCAGCGCTGAGGATTAAACGGGTCTTTGATCAGTGGTGTGCCGAGCAACACCTGTACATGCCTCTGTGCCATGCCAACCGTCAGTTTAGCAATTTGCACGGCTTCGACGATATTGCCCTGGGCGATATCGATTTTATAAACCGTGAGTTTCGGCAGGTCAGATAATTTAGGTAATGACCGGTTACAGGCGGTTAGCGACAATGCCAGTAGACAGGTCAGTAATGGGGCAGTTTTGTTGGGCACAATAATCCGCTTCAGTAATAAAAAATTTTATTGTTACAGCGCTGGTTGAGGCTGCTTTGACCATGGTCCACGATAGAACCTGATTAGTGATTCTGATAGTCTACCTAAACGGCCATACGTGGCAAGGGCGAGTCGTGATTCATGGATCTAAACCGCTGAGATAATCAGCGCTGTTGGCATCGGTTTTGAAGTTAAGCTGTTTTTTAGGTGATTTTTTTTGTTTGATTCAGGTTTTTACACCATACAGGGTTTATCAATGAAGGCTTGCCGAGGGGCGGGATGACTACCAGTGAAGCGTTACGCAAGGTTGGCTTAAAGGCGACTTTGCCGCGAATAAAAATATTCGAATTCCTTCAGCGTATTGAAGAGCGCCACCTGAGCGCCGAAAATATTTATCAGGCAATGCTGGCTGACCATGAAGAGGTTGGCCTGGCGACTATTTATCGGGTGCTGACTCAGTTTGAAGCGGCGGGTCTGGTTATTCGCCATCACTTTGAGGGTGATCGTTCTCTGTTTGAACTCGGCACTAACAAGGGCGCGAATCACCATGACCATTTGGTCTGTATTGGCTGCGGAACCATTCAGGAATTTTTTGATGACGTGATCGAGCAGGCTCAGATTGAGGTTGCTAAACGGTTTGGCTACAAAATTATCGATCACAACCTACACATTCAGGGGCTCTGCGGCAGCTGTCAGGAAACTGCTGAAAACGCTTAACTCCTGTCAAGATTATTCAGAACTTCAGAATCACGGCTATCTCGTCACAGTTGTTAAATTTGTAACATTTCACGCAAACCTGCCAAATTTTTTCTGGCAAGGTTTCGCGCTCTACCTGCTCAAAATTCAGCTGAGTAAAAAACGCGGGTACATACGTTAGTGCCATCACCCGTTGCAGCCCGACCTGACGAGCGACCTCAATGAGCTGTTCGGCAACAACCTGGCCGAGACCGTTGCGAAGTCGGTCTGCACTAACCACCATGCTGCGAATTTCGCCAAGATCGTGTGACATCACTTCGAGCGCACCGGAGGCAATGATCTGGCCGTCTTCCTCGAGCACGATAAAGTCACGAATGTGACGACAGATATTTTCGTGAGTGCGGGGCAGCAGATTACCGCGGCTGGAGTAGTAGACCAGCAGTTTATGGATGGCTTTGGCGTCTTTAATAGTGGCTGCGCGGGTAGTGATGGTTGTTTCGGTCATGGTGATGGTTTCGGTAATCCGGAGTGGCTCTTAACCGTGAGTTATCGCTAATGGCGTGGGTAGCTGGAGTTTACGGGGTGTTAATTTTGGGCGAGCATCTGCCGTGCGTGGGCCATGGATTCTTCAGTGAGTTCGATGCCGGCCAGCATACGGGCGAT
>JAESTY010000275.1 GCA_016763355.1 Immundisolibacteraceae bacterium | reverse complement strand
AACTGAGCTTTAACGTTAGGCTTCATAAGGGGAGCAGTATTATTAAAAAGATTACTGCAAGAGGCTTCAAGATAGGCGTTGTTAGTGTAGCGGTATCTTTCTTTGCTTACCTCACATTGGATGACCCAAGGGTTTGGCCAATCAATTTGATTATTTGGCCTATTTGTCTATTGGTCATATTTGACCGCGGCTATTCAAGAGCCATTGATGTTGCATATGGGGCAGTAAGTCATCTTAAAGGAAAGTCAGATAGGGCTGATCAAATGCTTGTGCTGCTTAGTGGAGGAAAGTTAAAGCTCGTAAAAACACATCTACTAATGTTGAAGCATGAATTGCCCGAAGAAAAAGAATCGATAGATGCAAAGGGGGTCAAATCTTGACTTAACATATTAATGAGTTTAAAAACCCCAGAAAACGATCCAATAGAAGGGTTAAGCCTTGCATTCGCTCATTAGTATTTATTTGACGCTTCAGGAATTGAAGCTAGCTGGCTTACAAGCCTCGACTCCCATCCCTCTATAAAACGAAAAGGCCGCTATAACCCTACCTATGAGAACTAGTGATAGTATTTTATCGAGCAAGTTGCTCGTATTAAAACTGCCGGAGTAAATACAATGGCTGTCATCCAAACAATCATTTCTGTACTCACGATATGCCTTTTTACCAGCTCATTACGTGCTGGGGAAATGCCTGAATGGCCTGCGTTCGAGGGCGTAGAACTTAAAACTGTTCCGGTCGCTGGCAATGTTTTTATGATCCAATCCCCCAGCTTAGGTGGGAACGTTGGTGTTTTTGTTGGCGCTGAAGGCGTGTTAGTTGTTGACTCTATGTTTCCAGCCCTCGGCGATAGGCTGCTTGCCGAAATACGGAAGACAACTGACGCCGAGGTGAAATATCTGGTTAACACGCATATTCATCCGGATCACACGAGCGGCAATGGGGTGCTCGCTAGCGAGGACGTGTTGATTCTGGCTCACGATAATATTCGAACAAGAGCTCTCCAAAAATACCGATGGCCTCGCAATGGTGGCAGTTTTGCACCTAAACCTGCTGAGGCTGCTCGGCCTTTTTTAACCTTCAGTGATGCAATCAGCTTTCACTTTAATGGCGAGGAGGTACGAGCGTTCATTGTGCCTGCTGCCCATACGGACGGGGACACATTCGTTCATTTCACTCAATCAGACGTGCTTCACCTGGGTGACGTATTTCGCACAACAAGTTATCCGGTGATTGACGTATACAACGGTGGTTCACTGGCTGGAACCATCCAGGCATTGGGAATTGCCATTGAGATGGCGGGGCCAAATACCAGGATCATACCTGGGCACGGAGTTATCGTTGTCAGTCCTGAGGCTTTGATCGAATTTCGATCGATGATTGAAGATGTCCGTGATCGAGTGCATGACATGATTAATAAGGGCATGAATCTAAGCGAAATAATGAGTCAACAACCGACCGCTAAACACGATGCCCGTTGGGGACAGGACCCGGGTTGGAACGCAAACCATTTTGTACCGGTTGTTTACCATGAGCTGGGCGGTAGCGATTAGTTCAGACCCAAAACAGCGCTAACTCAAGGCTCAACCCTGGCGTCGACCGGGGTCTACCTGGTCATATAGCGCGCCCGAAAAATCGCTGATTTTTTAGGATGAGAGAGATATTGGGGTAACTGCGGGTCACAGACAGAGGTACCACTTCAGTTCACAGGCATCGACTGCCGCGAAGACTACAAATCATAAAGCGGCCTACTCAACCTCAGAACGCTCAGCAACCTCCTCCAGCACCGTTACGGTAACAGTCGCAATATCCGAGCCCCCTGCGGGATCCTCAATCTGATAGTCAAAACTATCGTTACCCACAAAGCCTGGGTTCGGTATATAGGTGACCAAGCTGCCATCTAAAGAAACGCTGCCATTTTCGGCCAGACTAAGCCAGATAACGGTGATCTGATCACCGTCCGCATCGTTATCATTAGCCAGCATTTCAATCTTGATACCTTCAATTCCAGCGGTGACGAAATCATCCGCCGCAACCGGACTACGATTAGCCGCGTTAACGTTTACCAAAACCTGCGCCGTTACGGTTGCTCCCCGCTCATCCTTCACCGTATAGGAAAACTCTTCAAGGCCGGAATAGTCATGGTCTGACGTGTACACCAGGCTTCCACCGTCGACCATCACATCGCCATGGCTGGCCCCACTCACCGAGACCAGACTGAGCAGCCCCCCTTCCGGGTCATTATCGTTTTCTAAAACATTAATCTTGATGGAGAGCCCATCACGAACCCCAACGAAGTCATCAACCGCAACCGGTGGTTGATTGGCAGCTAGCACCATTAACGACACCGTTGCTTTGGCTGTCGCGCCGTCAGAATCCACAACCATATATTCAAAACGGTCTCTGCCCTGCTGCTGTTTACCCGCTTGATAGATAAGCACATTGCCGCTAATCGATACAGCGCCATGAACAGCTTGCTCGACACTAGCAATGGTCAGCGAGTCACCGTCTGGGTCTCGGTCGTTGCTGAGCACCTGGATACGCATATTGGTACCGGGTAATAAACTGCCAGCATCATCTGCTTGGGCGATGGGTGGGCGATTGGTGGCGGTAGTTGCGCTGGCCTCAGTACTTGGTTTGGTGACCTTGCTTAGACTATTACGAGCCCTGACCTGAAAGCGATAAGCTGTGGAAGCTTGCAATCCGGTGGCTAGATAATCAGGACTTGTCTGCCATTTACTGATCTTGCATTGCTGCCCAATAGCAGAACAACTGAACTGGTATTCAACCCCTGAACGATCGGATGCGGTGAAGGCAGTCATCGCGATGCTGGTCTTGCTGGTCGCCCGCGGAGCCGCTGACCACCTCATCGGGTTGGGGCTGGGCGGGGTTTTTACAACTGGCGCTAAGATACTGCCGCTAATAAAATACTGGCCCAGGCTGGCATAATTCGGCTCCAGCTCCAGCTCTAGCTTAGGCTCAGACTCAGCCTCAGACTCATTACCAACGCCATTGACCTGAAGATAATAGCGCCCCGCGGGTAACGCCCTGGAGATAAACCTACGACTGTTATCGGCTGAATCGCCGGTAACATTTTTTCCAGAACTATCTAACAGTGTTAGCCCAACCCCAGAGTGGGTGCGATCACTGGATTGTCCGTTCCAGTGACTCCAGGCCCGATTAACAGCGAGTTCAACACGGCCACCAAGGCTGCTAAAAGCAAATGTATCTATGTCACCAGCGGTCTCGATAACGCCTCTGTTGTTCGCTACGAAATTAGCCGAATCATCGTCCGAGCTAAGCTCGACCAGGGCGCCATCAGCGCTGACCTGCAGCGCGGTGGCAGCGTCGATTTCGCTGCTATGATCATCTATTCGCCGTGATAATTGGCCAGCGATAGCCGCTATGCTGCGCTGATCAGCCGATGGATTGGTGTAGTGTTTTTCAACCTTATAACCCAGATGGCCCAATCCCAGGTTGTGCCCAAAGCCATGACTTGCTGCTGCAGCGATATCGATCGCTCGGCTGGACAATCGGTTGTAATAAACCAGTGCCGGAGTAGTAGCAGAATCGCTATCGGAACCCCAGGCACCGACATAGGCCAAACTGCTAGCCTCCTCAAATGGCATGTCCCTGCCATCAAGGTCCTGATTTTTAGTGATCAAAACCCGGCTAACCGTCGGGCCAAAACTGCCCGGGTCCTGGGTGGTTACGTCGATATCAAAGGGGGAATAGTGTTCCGCTACGCGGTACCAAATTTGATATATAGCCGCCCGCTCGCGTTCACTAAATTTTGAAAAATCATCGTCCTGACTAAAAGCCGCCGCTCTGAATATGGGCGTTTGGGGTCCGTTCCAACGGGTCTGCTCGATATCGTCACCATCAAAGTCAATATGCAAAATATTGGTTGACCCTGGGTTACTGTGCAAAGCGAATACATTCGCTGCAGCCTCGACTGACAACCGAGTTATCCCAGTTGGCACACTAGCGGCAAGCTCTTTTTTGGTCGAATCATCAATCGTTAAGGTATCAACAAAAAAAAGGCCGCCATCCTTGTCGATACGCAAATCATCGAGATCACTCATCACCAGAGCGCTCTTGTTTAATGCCTTTAGTGCGCGCTCGCGAGCTGTGGTTCGCAGCCGCTGTATGGCGAGTCGGGCTTGTCCACCAGGCAAGTTTTTAATCGACTGAATCCGGCCAGCAATCGCAGCTAAAACAACACGGCTGTCGTTGCTAGCCTGTAGCTCAGGTTGTGCAGCTAATACGGCTGTGTTGGCCAGCGCAGCTATGCCGCCAACCAGCAAAAACACCATCCAAATTCCAGATAATCTAATGCCAAACACCCCCTGACATCTCCCTCAATTGATGTAGTACCTTGTTCTATAAAGCCATCTAAACCACTCATTGGTCGCCACTAAAAACATAGCGACTGGCGGGCTGTTGGGTAGTTTTACAGCAAAAAAGCCTATTTTCATAAACAAACCAGGATTCCTAGCCAACCCGGACTGCCTATACGGCCTCCAGAACCACGCTGTAATTTGGCTAGTTGACCAAAACACGCAGGGTTTAGATCAACCCTAATAAACTCGGTGGCTCGTTATTACGAATAAAGACAAGAAAAAACTGACAGCAAACATATACGGGGTTTTCCCGAATTGCTGTATTACCTGGACACTATGCGTAGACTTCAAAGCCAGCATCACTGAACTAAGATTGTTAGCAGAAAAATAACTAATAGCCAGCTCATTATTAACATTCGCAATTGGAGAAAACCATGGCCTCAAGCCTCTACGACATCACCGTCACACCTTACCTGCAGGTAATCAATTCACTGGTTAGTATTCTGGATAAGGGGGCTCAGCACGCCGAGGAACTCGGGATTAATCTGGATGAGTTGGTCAATTTCTCGCTTTACGAAGATATGCTGCCGTTT
>JAESTY010000274.1 GCA_016763355.1 Immundisolibacteraceae bacterium | reverse complement strand
TATCGAGAGACTTTTCTCCGGCATGCACACTGAAGCGACCGTCCTGGGGTAGCCGTTTTTCGGATATATCCAGTCCGGCCATGAGCTTTAATCTAGATACCAGCGCCGGGGCGATACGCTTTTCATCCATCACATGTTCATGAAGTAAACCGTCGATCCGGTTGCGAATTCGCAACACCGATTCATCTGGCTCGATGTGAATGTCTGAGGCGTTTTTACGGACCGCGTCTTCAAATATAGTCTGTAGCAGTCGCACCACCGGCGCGTCGGTAACCTCCTGATCGTCGCCGAGATTATCCAGGTCGAAATAGCTTTCATCGATATCGGCCTGCAGCTCCGTGGCCAACGAACTGATCTGCACGCTGCGCTGATAACAATCTTCAAGCGCCTGTAACAGCTCCTGTTGGCATACCACCGCGGGCAGCACCGGACGATCAAGTTTTTTCGAGAGTTCGTCGAAGGCAAATAAATCGGTTGGATCGACCATGCCGACCAGGTAACCCCCCGAACGTTCTTTCAATACCAGAGCTCGATAGCGTCTGGCGTGGCGCTCTTCAATTTTCTGGACCAGGGATTGGTTGAGATCGAACTGCGCCAGGTCAATAAAAGGTAGGCCGAGTTGGTTAGCCAGAGCCTGTTTAAGCACCAGTTCGGTGAGTATTTTGCTATCAACTAATACCTGGCCAAGTTTGCGACCGGAACTTTTCTGCTCGGCCAGGCCCGCTTTTAGTTGTTCCTCATTAATGATGCCCTGCTCTAGCAGATAGTCGCCAATTCTAAGGGTGATGGCGGGTGCTTTTTTTACGGATTCAGGCGCGGGTGTAGTTGGTTCAGATAACGGTCCTGGACTAATGGAAATGGTCTGATCGCGATTCTCTGTATGGTTCTTAACCTGGTCTGATAAAACCGCCAGGGTAGAGACCTGTTGACTGAGATTATCTAACGATGAATCGGGCTCAGATTGGTCCGAGCCTGGCAGGGTTGCTGTTTGAGATGACAGAGTCTGGCCGGTTGCCTGATGGGGATTGGTTGAGCGGTCCTGTCCCTGTGGATCATTCAACGAAGGTCGGGTGAAGTCGTGGTCGGGCAACTTAGAGCCGGCCCATCATTGAGTTAGAAAGTAATTCGCCGGTTTGACTCCAGCTGTTGTTCCAGCCCTGAAATTGGTCGTCATTGCTGCTCATATCGCGCTGGTCGGCAATCATCGGTCGCAGCAATATCACCAATTCGCTGCGTTGGAATGCCCGGCTCTGGTGTTTGAAAAATTTGCCTATCCACGGCAGGTCGGACAGCCCCGGTGTTCCAGCCTCGATATTTTTTTGCAGGCTGCTCATCAGGCCGCCAATGACAATAACCTCGCCAGAGCGGGCGCGCACAATGGTGTCGGATTCGCGCACGTTACTCAGTGCCAGAGGCACGGAAAGCTGGGAGTTGCTGGAGACGTCAATCTGTTTTATTTTCTCGGTGACTTCACTAACGGTTGGGTGAATGTGCAGCACCACCGTGCCATCAGCATCAATTAGGGGAATGACATCGAGGGCGACCCCGGAGAAAAACGGGGTTAGTTCGACTTCAACAGTCTGGTTGCTACCACCATTGCTATTGGTGGTATCGGTAGACACATCGGTAACAAAGAACTCATCGGTGCCAACTTTGATCACCGCCTTCTGATTGTTAATGGTGGCGATCCGTGGGCTCGATAGCACCCGCACTTCGCCCTGCAGTTGTAGTAGTTCGATAAAGGCCTGAAAATCGCCTAAATTCAGGGCTGCGGTTAGAGCACCGCCAAATGCAGAGGTGGCTGTGCCATCTACCGCCACCGGGTTGCCGGGGCTAAGGTTGCCGGTGTTGCCTGAAATGTCGGATAGCCCAGTACCGTTGCCAAGCAGGGTGCCACCGCCGGTTTGACCGATGACCACGGTGTTACTTCCCAATTCGAGCAATGCGGACCAGTTGATGCCACTTCGAAAGCCGTTTGAGAGCTCAACCTCGATGATTTTCGCTTCTAGAATGACCTGGCGTTGGGCAATTTCCTGGATGGTATTGAGGTAATTCTCAACCTGTCTGAGTTCACCGGGCATGGCGCTGATCACCGCTACCCCGACATCCGGATTGATGACTACCTTGCGGCCCTGTTCAGAACCGACAATAAGGGACAATGTCCGTTCAAGCACGGACCAGAAATTCGTATAGCTGGTAGTGGTCACCTGGCTACCCGACACCTCATCAGTGGATTGGCTATTTACCTCGGAGCCGGGGTCATCTGAATCGTCGCTTGAAGAACTGCTGGAGATCGATTCAGTTAGCTGACCAGAACTAACCCGGGTCTGGGAATTGCCACTGCGGGTCACGTTGAGATAATCGATCGTAAAGATTTTGGTGGCCATTCGCGCAGGCAAAACCTGAATAATATTGGCGGTTTTTCTAAATTCATAACCATAAACCTGGCGGACGGTCTGCAGCACTTGCTCGAGGGTTACCTGATTCAAGCTCAGGGTGACATTGCCCTCGACTAAGGGGTGAACCACAAGATTACGGCTGCTACCATCGACCAGCGTGAGGAAGAAATCCCGCGCGGGCATGTCATGGACTGAGATGTTGATGAGTTCTTGATGGGGGGCTGTTTGTTGAACCGGAACAGGATGTTCGGTTGGCTGAGGCTGGTCTTTGAATGTAGCGTGACCCAGCGCCTGGGTTGTAGGTTCTATGTCGGAGGTTTCAGCATCTGCCAGGCTATCTGAGTCAGAAGCAATAGATTTTTGTCGGTCCAGGGTGTTGTCAGATTGGATGGCGGTTGGCCAGATTTCCGCGACGCGACGATTGAAGCTAGATACCCCACTGTCAGGCATTAGCTGGCAGCCACTAGCGACTGTCAGAGGCAGCATGATCAGTAATTTGATTGATGCGCTTTTTAAAAAGCGTCTAATTTGAGTGCTCAATTATTTTTCCCATCAACGAGTAGCAGGGTAATTGGCCCTGTCGTGGTGTTTAGGTCGACTGCACCGGGGCGTATCTTCGTGACTGTCGCTCCAAACACCTGATCCCCAGGACCGGTGACGGTGATCCCATTAATCACTGCGCGTTTACGTTTTTTCGTTATCAGCGTAAAAGTGAGTTTCCAGGTTCCCTGCTTCGCCAAGGGTCCAACTTGGACATTGTTTGGGCGGGTGGGGTCAAACCCGGCGCTATGGGGGGATGCGACTACGCTTAGTTGAGTTAGCGACAGGCAGAGCAGGAACGTTAATTGCTGCCCCACGGAAATTAGCTTCATGACCCGGTTCCCAGGGTGTAGGCCTGCAGATCAATGGTTGAACTGGGGTGATCGGTGACTTCAAATTGCAGCTGACGCCAGAGCAGGGCCCATGGCATATCCGCCAGCAGGTTGAGAAACTGGCGGGTGTTCTGGTAGTTTCCGCGATAACTAGCGTTAAAGTTGGTGCGTATAAGCGCGTTACCGAGCCCTGGGTTGATAGCCGAATTAGTGGCACCTGGCGTAGCTTGATTGTCCTGTTCCCGGCTGGCTTCTGTAATGGCCTCCAGGTCGATTAATTCTTCGTCGACTGCACTTTGCAGGGATGACAGTTCCAGTGAGCCCTGTTTTTTCAACAGGTCGGCAAATACCTTTGAAAATTGATCCGGCCTGATCATGGTCGACAGACTGGCATTAATGGCCTGATCTTGCTCGCTAATCTGATTCTGTAGCTGCTTGGCATAGCCCATCCTGCTGAGAAAATCACCCTGGTTGTTGGACAAACCAAGTTTTGCGGCGTCTAACTCTAGTAGAGCCAGCTTGCCCTGCCACTGGGTAACCTCCATGCTCGCCTGTTTTTGCAGTCCGCTTATAGGGCCCAATAGTGTCAGGTCAATTATCAGGAACAACACAGCAACCGCCGACAGCGTGAATAGAACTCGCTCGCGCAGGTTCAGTGTTTCAATCAGTTTCAGGTAGCGCTCTATTAACGGACTATTCACAGCCGAGATCCATATCGGGCCCGACCCCGTAGCAGAAATCCTACCTGGTTGGGCTGGTCTTCCAGTTCAGTTAGTAGGACCTCATTAAACTGCAGGTTATTAAAGGCAGGTGTACTGGCTATCTGGTTAAGGTATTTGGGCACCAGCTTGCTATTGGTCGTTACGCCCCGAAGTTCATTGTCTTCACCGAGTAAAATCATGGTGAGCCAGAGACCGGGTAGTTGTAGTTCGCTCAGTGCCTGAAACTGTAGAGCGACTCGGTTACGATCGGCCAATAAAGACTGTAGTTGTCTGGCGGTGACGGTTTTGTCGCTGAACTCTTGTTCCAGCTCCTCAATGTGTTGATCGATGGACTGATCTTTGCCCAGGTCCAGGTGCAGCACCGCGAGTTGAGCCTGCAATTGGGAGTGATGATTTTTCAGTGATGCCACCACACCGCGCTGGTTTTCCAGGATCAGCCAGCCATAAACTCCAGAGCCGGTCAGTAAAAAGGTGGCTAACAGGCAGGTCAGCGCAATTACCCGCAGTGAAAGCGGGTCTCGCTGGTAACGAAACTCTGGCTGAAACAGGTTGATTTGCTGCAATCTGGAAGCGCTCTTTTTTGATTAACAGTTGTTATTGTTTTCGGGCAGACGAGCCAGACCTGAAATCAGCGCAGCTAGATCAGCTCTGCAACCTATAAAAATAGACTAAATCGCTGTGGCTGGCTTTGTTATCTGGTCGCTGTGTTGGCCTCGCCGAATCATTAGCGGCAGTTGACCTAGGCGCTTAAGGAGGTTCTTGCTAACTAATAATTTCATCTGTTATGCCAGGTTTGGCAGTGGTCATGGCTGATACCCGACCGGCAATTAAGTGGGGATAAACCTGGTGCCTGGGCGCGGGTAAGCGCTGGTCGTCAATAACTCTGTGAGCTGACTAAACCGGCTGATCAGACCATCCGCAGCTAATGCAGAAAGATCAACTCCCTGATGGTATCCCCAGTCCACCATGATGGTGGCCATGCCAGCGCGTTGGCCGGCTTCAAAGTCGTTAATGGAATCACCAATCATCACCGCCTGCGCGGGGGTGGCACTTAATTGCTCAAGCGCGTGCAACAGCGGCACCGGGTCCGGCTTGCGAGCGCTGGTTGAATCGCCGCCAACGGTGATTTGAAAGTATTCACTGATGCCGAGTTTTTCTAACAGAGGCGTGGTGAACTGAATCGGTTTGTTGGTAACACAGCCAAATTTGAAACCTCGACTGTGAAGGCTGGACAAGCCCGCGAGCACGCCGCTGTAAAGTTGGCTCTGATCAGCAAAGTGCTCACCGTAGCAGCGGTTAAAACTCTGTTTGGCCTGGTGATGGAGATCTGGGTCGGCAAAGCCATCAGGATCGCCAGTAATAGCCCTATCTAGTAAACGGTCGACCCCATTGCCTACCCACTGGCGAATCTGTGATTCGGATTGTTGTGGGTGGTCGATAGCCTGTAAAGCCACGTTAATGCTGCTGGCAAGGTCCGGCACGCTATCGACCAGGGTACCGTCCAGGTCAAACAGTAAGGTATTGATCTGACTAAAATCGGCCATGTTGGCAGTTAGCCGGTTGAGGTCAGTTGATGGCGCACCCTGGCGTGGTTGAGCTGTAGCCATTGCAACGCAATAATGGCTGGGCTATTGCGAATTTTACCTGTCTTAAGCAGGACTAGAGCTCTCTGCAGAGGAACGGCGAGCACACGAATATCTTCATCTTCGTCATCAAGACCGTGAAAGCCGCTCACGAGTTTGCTGTCGCAGGCGCCGCAGAACACGCTCATGTATTCGCTGACGGCACCCGGGCTCATGTAGTAATCCATCACTGGGATTAACTCCCCGGTTAGCTCGCAGCCGGCTTCTTCGATGGCTTCTCGGCAGGCAACCTGTTCTGGCGTCTGGCCAGGATCAATGATGCCGGCGATGATTTCGATCTGCCAGGGGTCCGCGCCGTGGGCATAAGCGCCGGCTCGAAACTGCTCAATCAGAATCACTTTGTCTTCGGCAGGGTCGTAGGGAAGGACTGCAGCCGCATGACCGCGTTCCAGCACCTCCCGGGTGATTGGTCGGCTCCAGCCGCCATCGTACTGGCGGTGGCGCAACTGATAGCGGTCCATACGGTAATAGCCCTGAAACACCGTGTCGTGCTGGATAAGCTCGACATCGTCCCGTGTTAGCTCAGTGGGGCGTTGGTATTCGGGTAGCTGGGCCATAATGCTCGGTTACTCTGCTGGCTGCTGTTAAAAATGGCTGAGTAGTAAATAACCTGCTAATAAGATCGCC
>JAESTY010000273.1 GCA_016763355.1 Immundisolibacteraceae bacterium | reverse complement strand
CGCTATCCTTTTTGTATAGCCGAGGCCAATCAGGAAGATGGCCAGAAGACCTCAGTCATCTGCGTCGACGAGACCGCCCTGGAGAGCAGTGGTTTACCGCTGTTTGATAAAAAGGCCGAGCCGACCGATGTCTGGCAGACCATTGAAAAATTCATCAATGACATGGAAGCGGCCCGCCAGCAAACCAACCGGATGACGCGCGCGCTCGATGACCTCGATCTTCTGGAGCCCTTCGAGGCGCTGGCGATGCTCCAGGGTGGTGAGAAATTTCAGCTAAAAAATATGTACCGGGTCTCAGAGCAGAAACTGAACAAACTGCCGGCCGATGTGATTCAGGATTTGATGACCGAAGGCAGCCTGGCCCGGATCTACCTGCATATCGCCTCACTGAATAATTTTAGCCGTCTGGTCGACCGCGCCGCCGCCGGCAGTGCCTACTCGACCATTCAATAGCAGACACCAGCACACAGGCGGCAGTCGCTAATATGAACTTAAGGAACTAGAACCATGGGTGTAGATATTCGTTTGACCGATCGCCAGCTGCCGGTGTCGCCCGTGTTTGTCGATTTTTTGCGTCAGCACCTTGCTGGCGGTGATTTCAAAGACGCCAAATGGCACGACCAGCTCAGTGAAGAACTCAGCACCGACCAGCGTGACGTGATCAAGCAAGCCGCTGAAAATGCCAAGCTGGTGATCGAGTCACCGCAGGGCCAGGAACAGGTTAAACGGGCCTACGAATTACTGGTCGCCCTGATGACCGGTGACACCGACAAGATCCGCGATATTCAGTTTCGATTTCACTTTATTAATATTATCGGCGTACCGCGTCACGGTGGTTCTTATTTAACCAAAGAGCTATTCCGGTCACTGGGTTACGATCCGGAAAAAGTGCCGAACGTGATTGCCCATGACGGTTTTCCCGAGGCCTCACCGTTTCGGTTTGAGCCTGGGGTTAACAGCTGGATCAGCAGCCTGCAGACCATGGCCGAGTATCTGACCATGGTCGAGCTGTTTTTTGGTAACGACAAACCCCACACCGGCAAGGTCATCGTGCCGAAGAAATTACTCAAGGGCTCCTATGCCGGTGGGTTTTTCCACCGGGTGTTAGGTGAATCAGTGGAACACATCCTCACCGTGCGTCACCCGGTTTCTTCGTGTATTTCCACCTATGAGAAATCCGGTGGATTGCCCGAAGACGGCAAATTCAAAGTCCGCGGCAATATCGAAGAATGGGTGCGTCGAGACCTGGAGTACACCGGCAGCAGTGCGGCTGATATTGCCAAAATGGACTATTTTGATGCTTACCTGCGCTACTGGGAGCAGTACCACTACTACGTGGCCACCACCGGTTTGAGCGCCAATCGCAATATACAGATCGTGCCTTATAACCAGGAAAGGATGATGGCGACCTCGCAGGGATTTCAGCATCGCTTTGCCAGTGGCCTGGAGCCTGAGGCGTTTAAGGTGTTTGATAAACGCGACCGTCATCCGGACTGGTTTGACATGGCCGCCCCGGTGATTCGCAGAGTCACTGAGGTGTGGGAGCGGGTCGGGTTAGAGTTTCCTGAAGAGGAAGTCATGGCGGCATGGTAGGAACCGCCATCTAACTAGCTTTTATTGATGCGCTTAGTGTTGAACTGGAGCAGAGGTCATAGCCCAGGCTGGCGAATTGCCATGATCGGTTCTACCGAGATTTGCTGCCAGGGTAATACCCGGGCCATAAAAGCGCGTTGTGAGGCGGCTATTTTGGCCGCTAACGGATCGCTTGCGACCAGGTCTTCGACCACCTCGATAGTCAGCTGGCGAAATTGTTCGATCACCTCGGGCGGGAATTGGCGCAATTCCACCCCCTGTTCGATCAGGGTTTGTAATGCCTGATGGTTGTAGGCGGTAAATTCGGCAAGCATTTCCAGTCCAGCGGCTTCACCGGCTCGCAGCACGATCTGGCGCAGGTCTTCAGGGAGGGATTCCAGGGCTTGCTGGTTTAGTAGCAATTCAACCGTGCCACCCGGCTCTTGCCAGCCAGGCCAGTAGTAGTAACGCGCGGCCTTGTGAATACCAAAAGCCAGGTCGTTAAACGGTGCTATCCAGTCGGCCGCGTCGATAGTGCCAGCCTGTAGTGCTGGAAATATCTCCGACCCGGGCAGATTGACTGTGAGCGCGCCAGCGCGGCTATAAACCTCGCCACCGAGACCAGGTACTCGTATTTTTAAACCCTGCAGATCAGCAATAGAGTTTATTTCCCGATTAAACCAGCCGCCCATTTGCGGGCCGGTATTACCAGCCAGCACAGGAATAATGCCAAACGGGGCGTAGGCTTCGCGCCACAGCTCGATGCCACCACCGTTAAACACCCAGGCGTTGGTCTCTTCGGCGGTCATACCAAAAGGCACGGTGGCTAATAGTTGTGCAGCAGGTACTTTGCCTTTCCAGAAGTAGGGGGCACCCTGACCCATTTCAACCGTCCCCCGCGAAACCGCATCAAATACCTCGAAAGCGGTGATCAGTTCGCCAGCTCCGTATACCTTGATCGAGATACGCCCCTGGCTCATGGTTTCAATTGCCTTTGCCAGGCGATTAGCGCCGGTGCCAAATACCGGGAAATTGGGTGGCACCACGGTGGCGTATTTCCAGTTGAATTCGGCGGCCTGGGTAACGCCGCTAGTCAGCAGATGACCTGCTAACAGGGCGAGATAAGGCAGCCGTTTAAGCAAAGCTTTAATCGGACTGCTCGCTAGCTGGTTTACGGATGGCCAGAATGGCCTGCTCTGAGATCCGATGCCACTGCATCACCTGATCCCGGTATTGGCTAAAGGATTGGTAGATTTTTGCGGATTTTGGGTCCCTGGCTGTCAATTCAGAAAACATCTCCCGGGCGTGCTGTTGGAGTTCGTCGAGCACTTCGCCTGGAAAGGCGCGCAGCTCGACCCCGTGGTCATTGATTAAACTGTTGAGGGCCAGGTTATTGCGGGCAGTAAATTCGCTGAGCATCCGCAGGTTGGCCTGGGTGGTGGCCTGGGCGACGATTTCCTGTAAGTCTTTGGGTAGCTGGTCATAGGCTTGCTGGTTCACCAGTAGTTCGATGGTAGAACCGGGCTCATGCCAGCCGGGGTAGTAATAGTATTTAGCTGCTTTATGTAGACCAAACGCCAGGTCGTTATAGGGTCCGACCCATTCGGTAGCATCGATGGCACCGGATTGCAGGGCAGTAAAAATTTCGCCGCCGGGCAGATTGACAGTAGTCGCACCGGCTCGAGTGAGCACTTCCCCACCCATGCCGGGCATACGGATTTTTAGCCCTTTGAGATCAGCGACGCTGTTGATCTCACGATTAAACCAGCCGCCCATTTGGGTGCCCGTGTTGCCTGCTGGAAAAGGAATGATTCCAAACGGCGCGTATAACTCGCGCCAAAGCTCTAATCCACCGCCAAAGTAGAGCCAACCGTTCATCTCCTGTGCGGTCAGTCCAAACGGTACTGAGGAGAAAAATTGTGCGGCTTCGACCTTGCCTTTCCAGTAGTAAGCACCGCTATGACCCATTTCAGCCGTACCTCGGGAAACAGCATCGAAGGTTTCGAATGGGCCCACCAGCTCACCGGCACCATAAACCTTAATCGTCAGTCGGCCGCCACTCATGACTTCAATAGCGCTAGCCAGTTCATTGGCGCTAGTGCCCAGGCCGGGGAAGTTCTTTGGCCAGGTGGTCACCATCTTCCATTGGTAGGTGGGTGCGGGTGCTGCTGAGCCAGAATCTGCCCCGGCATTTTTGTCAGCACTTTTAGCAGGTTTATCAGAGCAGCCAGCGACTAACGCCAGGGCGGTTAACAGAGCCAACAAGTAGGATGGTTTGCGCATGATCTCCCCGATTCATGTCATGATGATAAGTACCAGCTTTGGCTGGCCTGAATTATCCCTAAATTATAGCCTTTGTGACTGGTTACTCGCTTGTTTGTGGGTGCCCTTGCTTGTGGTGTCCGACAGCTCTATGGATAGAGAATAACCAATGGTTTCTACGCGGCTCAAGGCGCATGTGGCGCTCAGTGCAGCCTGTCTGTTCTGGGCGGGTAATATGGTGGTGGCACGAATGCTAGCCGAATACCTGGGTGGCTGGCATGTGGTTGCTGGCCGTTGTCTGGTGTCGGCGTTGCTGTTTTATATGCTATTAAGAAAGTTTGAGCCGGGCCTGCGACTGCAGTGGCGGCCGATCGGCGTCGGCTTGTTTTTAGCCCTCACTGGCGTGGTTGGTTATCAGGGATTGCTTTATTTTGGGGTGCGAGCGACCAGTGTCATCAACACCAGTCTGATTCACGCGACGGCGCCGATGGTGACTTTGGTCATGGCAGCTTTTTACCTGGGCACGCCGATTCAACGCGGTCAGCCGCTGGCGGCGCTGTTGTCACTGGCCGGTATTGTGGTAATAGTCACCAATGGCAGTTTAGAAGCGCTAACCAGTTTATCGCTGGCCACCGGCGACTGGTTGATCATGCTGGCCACCGTGAGTTTTGCGGCATATTCAGTGGTAGGGCGAAAAGTATTCGCTACCCGGTCGGTTATTGAGGTGACTACCCTGATTACTATCTGGGCGGCGTTGATTGCATTGCCAATGGCCGGCTGGGAGAGCCAGGCCACACCCGCTCAATGGAGTTGGCAGGCAGTCGCCGGCATGGTCTACATCATCATCTTTCCTGGTGTGTTGGCGATGCTGGCGTGGAACTATGCGGTGAAAGTGGTGGGGCCGTCGGAGTCGATGTTGTATATGAACACGGTGCCGGTGATTGCGGTTGTCATGTCAGTACTCTGGCTTGGGGAGCCCTTGTTGGCTAGCCAGATAGCGGGTGGGTTGCTGGTGTTAGCCGGTTGTTATGGATCGGTATTTTTGACCCGGCCGGTGATCAACGCTAGCGCTAAAAGTTAGTGCATTTGATGACGTGGCATGGTGATGCCAATTAATCAGTAATGCGGTCAACAATTAGGGTAAAGAAAGCATCTTTTTCGGCCTGACTGAAATACCAGCCCATGTGGGCGCCGCATCGCCGACAGAGTGCAATTTGCCATTGATAACCTTTAAACCAGCTATGTTGTCGATAGGGGTGTCCGGCGTTAAGGCAGCCGTCAGCCTGACTAAAACAGAGAATTAGAAATTCGATGCCGTGTGGATTGGTGACCCGATGACCGTGCTGGCCTTCAACCTGAAGGCGGAACCGCTCGTTGGTTACTGGTTGACCGCAGGCGCGACAACTAATGGCTGACGGTTGGCGCTGTTCAAACTCGGCGTCTGGATCGTTTGGGGCTGGTTGGCCTGGTATGTTGGGCAGGGCTTTATCGGGCGCAGGCCCTGGTGAGCGGGCTTGTTGCAATTCAGGGCCTTTAAGGAGGCCGCTAGCGCTCCAGATAATGGACGCTAAACCAGTTGTTGGCATCGGTCCAGACCTTACGAGCTTTGAATCCTGCTGCTTCAGCGAGTTGCTGAAATTCAACCAGATCATATTTGTGCGAATTTTCGGTGTGGATGGTTTCGTTCTGGGCCAGCTCGAAAGCCTGGTCACCCAATTTTATATGCTGTTCAAGTTGGCTCACCAGGTGCATTTCGACCCGACCCAGAGTTTCGTTGTAGACCGCGTTGTGCTCAAAACCGCTAAGATTTATTTCTGCGTTCAGCTCGTCATTAATGCGTTTCAACAGGTTCATATTGAAAGCAGCGGTGACGCCTTTTTGGTCGTTATAAGCGGCGCGCAGTAAGTGGGTGTCTTTTTTAAGATCGATACCAACAATGAAGCCATCCCCCGGCTGCAACTGGCGGGCAACATTGCGCATAAAATCGCCGGCTTCGACCCGGGTGAAATTGCCAATACTCGATCCGGGGAAAAACCCAACCCGGCGCAGTTTTGGGTCGGCGGAATATTCCGGCAGATTAGTCAGCTGGCTGTAATCAGCACAGACCGGCATCACATCGAGTTGAGGATAATCGTCGGCAATTTTTTGCGCAGACTGCAGCAGGTGGTCGCGGGAAATATCTAGCGGCATATAGGCAGCCAGTGCTAGATGGTCGAGCAGAATTCGAATTTTGACACTGCTACCACTGCCATATTCAACTAGCAGTCGATCGGGCCCAATGAGTTCGGCAAGTTCGTCTGCGCAGGCTTCTAAAATACCGATTTCGGTGCGAGTCGGATAGTACTCATCCAGGGTGCAGATCTGGTCAAACAGGGCAGAACCGGCGGCGTCATAAAAAAATTTACAGGGCAGGGTTTTTTGGGGAGCGCTACTGAGTCCATCGACCACTGCCTGGCGAAAATCTTCTAGTTCGGGTTCCAGGTCGATGAGAGTCAACACGTTGTCTGTTTTAGCGTCCATAGTAGTTAATCGATTCCGTCAGCAAGTCGTAACCCGGAGAATTGCCAGCGCGCATCTGCGGGGAAAAAATTTCGGTAACTGGTGCGAATGTGGTCGGCGGGGGTCACGCAAGAACCACCTTTAAGTACCAGCTGATTACACATGAATTTGCCATTATATTCGCCAACCGGTCCTGCGGGAATCTTAAACCCAGGGTAGGGGCTGTAGGGAGAAGCAGTCCACTCCCATACGTCACCATAGAGTTGCAGTAAACCTTCGCCATGGTCGCAGGGTACGGTTATGAGTTGATTGGATTCAGCCAGGTTTGCAGGTCTGCTGTGACTGTTAGCGGCACTTTGAGATTCGGCTGCATGTTCCCATTCGGCTTCGCTAGGCAGTCGTTTGCCGGCCCAGCGGGCGTAGGCATCGGCTTCGAAATAGCTTAAATGACAGACCGGCGCCAGTAGGTTGAGGGGCCGCAAGCCCAGTAAACCGAACTGTTGCCAGCCGCTATCACTTCGCTGCCAATAGATCGGCCGAAGCCAGTTGTTGTTTTGGATAGTGGCCCAGCCATCAGAGAGCCAATGTTTCGCCGTTTGATATCCACCGGCCTCAATAAAGGTCAGATATTCGCCGTTGGTAATGAGTCGGTTAGCCAGTCGAAAAGGTTGTAAAAAACTTTGATGACGTGGGGTCTCGTTATCAAAACAGAACTGTTCATTACTATTGCCGATGAACTGCAGGCCGCCATCAAAGCGCAGATAATTGAGGGCTAACGGTTGGTCTGTAGACTTGTTCGGGATGTGGCCCAGGCTAGGGGTGGTTGGGCTAGCATAGGCCGGATTCATTGGGTTCTGACTAAAGTTGTATAAGGTATCGGTGAACAGAAGTTCCTGGTGTTGCTGTTCATGGTGGGTGCCCAGCATGACCAGGTCGGCAATTTCAGCCCAGGTCTGGTCATCACTGTTATTGGACAGTTGATGTAAGCGCTGCTCGATGTTGGCGCGGTAGTCGAGGATTTCCGCCACTGACGGGCGCGATAGCAGGCCGCGTTGATCGCGGCGGTGAAAGGTGCCGACGGTTTCGTAATAAGAGTTAAACAGGTGGCGAAACAGGGGATTAAATGGCTCGAAATCCGGTTCGAAGGCTTCCAGAACCATGGTTTCGAAAAACCAGCTGGTATGGGCCAGGTGCCATTTGGGCGGACTAACATTGGCCATTGCCTGTAGGCCCATATCTTCGACGGATAGCGGCGTCACCTGATCGAGCGAAAACTGACGGACCCGGTCAAAGCGTTCAAGCCGGGAGGCACTAAAAGCCTGAGTGTTGGGTGCAACTTTACTGGCAATCGTGGCCATGTTGAAACGCTCTCCCCTGGGAGCCGTGAGACCGGCTATCCTGTTATTAACGTTCAGTATGCGTGACTGTTAAAGTAATTTCTAGTTTGTGATCAGAGACCAGGGTGATTCGGTTTAATTCATTGATAGCTCTGGTGTTATCATCTTTGAAAATGATTTGGCTGTTGATGGTTTGGAATCGTTTTCGTGGGTAAGGGGAATTACTCGGCTTGATACCGGAAAAGGTGATTGAGAACATCAGTTGAGTGTCGAGGTTATAAGGAGGAATGGGATGCGTCCGGAAGCGTTAAAAATTAGTGATATCGATAAGTTATTCAGGGAAGATGCCGAATCTGGCGAATACATGCTGCACCGGGATGTATTTCGCGATGAGCGGATCTTTGAGCTGGAGATGAAAACCATCTTCGAGCGGAACTGGATTTTTGTCGGGTTATCCAGCCAGGCGCCCAATCCAAACGATTACTTCACCAGTTGGGTAGGCCGGCAACCTATCGTGGTGATGCGCGATGCCGACGGGCAGTTGGGTGCTTTTATCAACTCCTGCCCTCATAAGGGTGCGCGCTTTGCCCATCACCGCAAAGGCAACGCCAAGCAGTTTGTCTGCTCTTATCATGGCTGGACCTTTAATACCGCTGGCGAATGTATCTATATTAAAGACCAGGATTCTGGGGGCTATGCAGAGCCTTTCAATCAGCTCGATCATGGTCTGCATAAAATCAAGTTTGATCAGTATCGGGGATTCCTATTTGCCAGTCTAAGTGATGATGTGCCGACTTTGCAGGAGCATCTGGGTGAGACCATGCCGTTGTTAGATCTGGTTTGGGATCAGGGGCCTGACGGCATTGAGGCAGTGCCGGGTAGTTCGACTTACACCTACGATGCCAACTGGAAAATGCAGGTCGAAAATTGTATCGATGGCTATCACTTAACTTCTTGTCACCCCAGTTTTATGAACATTGTTTCGCGGCGCAAAGCCGGTGAAAGTGAGAATAAGCAGGTTAAATCCATCGATTTCAACATGATGATGGAGATCGATGGTGGCGGTTATACCTTCGACCGCGGGCATGCCCTGGGTTTCGGCGTTAATCCGGCACCTCAGGAGCGCGGGCTATACATTCATAAGGATGAGGTTGAGGCGCGGGTTGGGCCAACCAAATTAAAATGGATGCTGTCGACCCGTAATTTGACCATCTATCCGAACGTGCAGTTCGCCGAAAATGCATCGCTGCAGATGCGGGTGATTCGGCCGCTGGCGCCAGGCAAAACCGAGATGACTATTTTTTGTCTGGGTGCGATTGGCGAGAGTGATGCGGCTCGGTCAATTCGAATTCGGCAGTATGAAGATTTTTTTAACACCTCGGGTTTGGCAACGCCGGATGACACTATCGCTTATGAAGATTGTCAATTCGGCTACGAGGGCCGTGAGATGGAATGGAGTCAGGGCTACAGTCGTGGAATAACTAACGTTGTTGAAGGTGCGGACAGCTACGCTGGCGAACTAGGGTTTACTCCGCAGACCAGTTCAACCGGGCCTTTTAAAATGCAGGATGAGACCGTTTATCACGGTGGCTATCGTGCCTGGCGAAAATTTTTACAGACTGAATTAGGCGAGTAACCGCGGAACTTGATAGAGCAAACTGGACTAATAGCCGGGCAAAAGTAGTTTGCTGATTAAGGCCTGGTACGAAGCGATTAAGGGTTAAAAGGCGGCTATTTAACGTTATCGATGTGGTTTGATGGGTGCGGGTTGGCCGAGCAGTGGGTATACTGCTGGGCTTGTTGATAGTTCCGCATCGAATAACGAAATATAAAGCGTGAATATTTAAGGATGGAAGATCGGACTGCAATGGTTCGAAGACATTGAGTGAGGAAGGTATACGATGAAGCCGAATGAGCTGAAATATGGTGACGTTGATCGTCTGATTATCGATAACGTTGAAGAAGGTGAGTACCTGGTTAATCGGGCTGTTTTTACCGATGAGCAGGTGTTCGAGCTGGAGATGAAATATATCTTCGAGCGCAACTGGGTTTTCGTTGGACTCGATAGCGAGTTAGCCAACCCAAATGATTACTTCACAACTTTTGTTGGTCGCCAGCCGGTAATTGTTATGCGTGATGCCAACGGTGAACTGGCGGCTTTTATCAACTCCTGTCCTCATAAGGGTGCTCGAGTTGGCCATCATCGCAAAGGCAACACCAAGCAGTTTGTCTGCTCTTATCATGGCTGGACCTTTAACACCGCCGGCGAATGTATTTATATTAAAGATCAGGATTCTGGTGGTTATGCGGAGCCATTTAACCAGCTAGATCACGGCTTATATAAAATCAAATTTGGTACTTATCGTGGGTTCATGTTTGCCAGTTTGACCGACGATGTTCCTACTCTGGAAGAGCATCTTGGCGAGGCAATGCCGCTGCTGGATCTGATCTGGGACCAGGGCCCCGACGGGGTTGAAGAGATCCCCGGCCGTTCTACCTACACCTATGATGCCAACTGGAAGATGCAGCTCGAGAACTGCATCGATGGTTATCATCTGACCTCCTGTCACCCTAGCTTTATGAACGTGGTCAGTCGTCGTAAAGCCGGTGAAAGTGACAATCAGCAGGTCAAATCAATCGATTTCAATATGCTAGGTCAGGTTGAGGGTGGTACCGCCTGTATGCCACGTGGCCATGCGGTTATTTATTCGCCCAATGCCGCTGAACATGAACGTGGACTGTTTTTACATAAAGACGAGCTGGTTGAGCGTTGTGGCGAAGCCAAAACCAAGTGGATGCTGGCAACCCGTAATCTGACGATTTACCCGAATGTGCAATTTGCCGAAAATGCGTCTTTACAGATGCGTATTATTCGGCCTATTTCGGTTGATAAAACCGAGATGACTATCGTTTGTATAGGCGCCAAGGGAGAGAGTGACGCGGCTCGGCTGATCCGTATTCGCCAGTACGAAGATTTTTTTAATACCTCCGGATTAGCCACACCGGATGACACCATCGCTTACGAAGATTGCCAGTTTGGTTATCAGGGTAAAGAGTTGGCCTGGAGCCAGGGTTACTCTCGCGGCATTAGTAACGTTAAATCGTCTGCGGATGAACTCACCGACGAGATTGGCTTCGACCCTGAAACCAGTTCCTACGGCAAAATGACGGACTGGGACGAAAGTGTGTTCTACGGTGGTTACCGTGCCTGGAAAAAGTTTATTAAGGATGGCCTCGCGGTCGATGGAAAAGACTGATTTAGATTCTTAACTTTTTTCTTTTAATTGAATGTTTTTTTTAATTAACCGTGCACGGAGGCGGAGTGATGACCAATAAAGCAGAAATGTTGGCTGAAGCCAGCGAATTATTATTTCTAGAAGCGTTCTATCTGGACGCGCAGCAGTGGGACGAATGGCTTGAGCTGTTTACTGAAGACTGCGAATACTGGATGCCAGCCTGGAAGGATGAGCATGAGGTCACTGAAGACCCTCAGCGTGAGTTGTCTTTGATCTATTACAGCGGTCGCTTTGGACTCGAGGATCGTGTTTGGCGAATCCGCTCGGGCCAATCGATTGCCAGTAAACCCTTGCCGCGTACTTCGCATGCAGTCAATAACATCATGGTTTCCGACTTAACCGAGGACTCCATGACTGTGCGTTCCACCTGGCAGTCAAACTGTTTTTTTCATAAAACCAATAAGTCAGAAATCTTCTACGGCGACTATGAGCACAAGCTGCGCAAAACCGCCGATGGCTGGAAAATCTGTCGTAAGTATGTCGTTCTTAAAAACGACTACATCCCAACTATGTTGGATGTATACAACGTCTGACGCCGTCAAAGGAATGACGTGAGCAGGATGAATTTTTTAAACTACTAAGGAGCATGGCGATGTCAGCCAACCCGAAAGACCTGGCCCCAGTACGGGCAGAATCACCGAGCAATATGACTGCAGCTTACTGGCTGGAGGCGATGAATGAAGTGGGTGTTGAGTATCTGTTCTGCAACATGGGAACCGATCACGCGCCGATTATTGAGACCATGGCTCAATGGCGCAAGGAAGGCAAACCCTTTCCTAAAGTTATTCTGACCCCTCATGAAAATACCGCCATGCATATGGCGATTGGTTATTACCGTATGACTGGCCGGGCTCAAGCGGTGCTGGTGCATGTCGATGCGGG
>JAESTY010000272.1 GCA_016763355.1 Immundisolibacteraceae bacterium | reverse complement strand
GAGACCATTTCGGCGCCTTCAACCGTCACCGCACCAATCACCTTGTCGGCCCCACACCACTGGCCCAGCATGGATTCATTGCCAATACCATTCTGGAACGAAAAAGCGCACTTCACGCGGTTTTTAAGGCAATCAGCGCCTTCTAGCGCAGAGATCGTATCTTTGGCTTTAACCAGCAGAATAAGATAATCAAATTCCCCACTGGCCTGATCAGCGCTAGTGATGGCAGTGAGGTTCTCTTTGACCGTGAATTCGCCGCGTCTACCAACGAATTGTAGGCCGTTACTGTTGATCGCATCGATATGGGCTGGACGGCCAATTAAGGTGACATCAATGCCGGCTTCCGCCAGATAACCACCCGTTAACGAACCTAAAGCACCGGCACCTAATACGCAAACTCTCATGATCTAGCTCCGTTCAAGGCCCGCTGGCCAGGTGGTTGTAGATAGTCTTAGGGAAATATTAGTGCCTATCTAGCATTGGTTAGTCCGCTAGTGGTTTTGATTGCAGCACACCCTGGTCTGTGAGTTCGTTGATTTGATTATTCGTAAACCCAAGCATCTGCTCTAAAATTTGTTGGTTATGCTCTCCCAGGAAAGGCGCTGGTAGGCCCGGGGTGTCACCGCTGACGGAGAAGCGTAATGGCGACATCGGCACTTTAAATTCACCTAACTGCCGGTCAGTGATCGTACGTACTGAGCCACGGTGTTTGACCTGGGGTAACTCCATGGCCTGTTGGACAGTTAATACCGGCGCAAAAGGTACATGACCCGCCTCTAGCTGGCGCATAGCTTCGGCGTCATCACCAGTCCGGTGTAACCAACTTTCAATGATTTCTATGACAGCTGGAAGGTTGGCGACTCGGCTTGGGTTATCGATGAACCTTTGATCTGTGCCTAGTTCAGGCTGACCCATTACTTTACAAAGATCGAGCCACTGTTTGCCTAGCGCGACTATCACCAGGTAACCCGATGCTCCCTTGAAAATACCCAGAGGTGTTACCGAAAAATGCTGGTTGCCGGTACGAGTTGGCACCAGTTTCCCCTTGCTGGCACTGATAGACTGGATGCCGATCTCGTTGCCATGTAGGTAGACGTCCAGCAAACTGATATCCAGATACTGGCCGGGCCCGCCGCGCTCGCGGTGGAGCAGGGCGGCCATGACCGCGGCCAGGGCATAACCGCCGGTAGCCGCATCGCCAAATGCAACCTGTGGAAAATAGGGCGAACCATCTGCTTCACCAATTAGCCCGGTAAATCCGCTATACGCCTGAGCGATGTAGTCGTAGCCAGGCATCTGCGCCTGTGGACCCGATTGGCCAAACGCTGATATGGAACACATCACCAGATCTGGATTGAGTTTACTGACCACCTCGTAGCCCAGACCAAGCCGACCAATCGCCCCAGGCGAGAAGGCTTCGACCAGTACATCGACTTTGCCGGCCAGGTCGAGCAGGATTTGTTTTCCCTCTGGGCTTTTGACATCCAGGCAGAGACTTTTTTTGCCCCGGTTTTGCTGCACGTAGTAAGCGCTGCGGCCATTTTCTATGTAGGGCAGTTGGTGGGCGAGATCGCCGAGGGGAGCGATTTCGACCTTGATCACTTCAGCCCCCATTTCGGCCATCATCCGGGTAACCGATGGTCCAGCAACCACCTGGCTTAAATCGAGTACTTTGTAGCCTTCCAGTATTGCCTGGGCCATTGCTCTCTCCCGGATAACAGTTAGGGTGAATGATTTAGTTCTGGGCGGTTCCTCTAGGGTACCGATAACTACGGAAGTGCCGGTCGGCATCTTTGATGCCGAGCGCATCTTCTGCAATCAGAGTTTGCTGTACCGCCGGGGCACCTTCACCGACCAGGAACACATGGGCGTAGCTGGTGAGTCGGGAAATACGGTATTCCGTGGTTAAGGCGTAGCCACCAAACATTTCAGCAGCCATGTTGGCAGTTTGTTTTAACGCATAGGAGGCGATTAATTTAGCCTGGGCGGAAACCCGATTGGCGGGTTTATCCTGATCCATCAAAGTGGCTGCCTGATAGGTCATCAATCGGGCCGCTTCTATGTTCGCCAGGCTGTCGGCAATGGCTGCCTGGGACAATTGATAACTGGCTAACGGTTTACCCCGGATGGGGCGCTGCAGAGCATATTGCATCGCTTCATCAAGACAGGCGCGGGCGATGCCAACTGCCCGAGCAGCTACGGATACTCGGCCGGCCTGGACCGCATGCATAGCAATGCCAAATCCTGCACCTTCTTCGCCAATGCGGTTACTAACCGGTACTTCAAAGTCGTTGAGCTCAATCTCACAACTGCGTGTGATTTTTGACAGGCCAACAAAATCGATCGGATTGGCCTGGTAACCGGAGTATTTTTTTGGTTCGACAATAAACGCGGAAATGCCCCGGTGACCTGCGTCGCGATCGGTGCGGGCGAACAGTACACCGACATCTGTCTGATCAGCCAGGGTGGCAAACATTTTGCTGCCATTGAGCAAATATCGATCACCATCTTTGCGGGCAAAGGTTTTTAAATTGCCGGCTGCATCTGAACCACCGCCGGCTTCGGTCAACGACCAGAGACCGATGGTTTGTCCGCTAATCAGGTCTGGAATATATTGTTCGCATTGAGCGTCTGAACCACCAGAAAAAATGGTGTAGGGGCAGGTCATGCCCTGCTGGTTATGGCACAGCGAAAGCGCTGGATCAGCATAAGCGACCTGTTCGGCAACCACCGCCATGGCTAAAAACCCCAGGTCACTACCGCCATAGGCCTCGGGAAAGGCAACGCCAAAATAACCAGCTTCGCCGATTTGGCGAATTAAAGGTCTGGGAAAGGTCCCATCAGTTTCGTATTGATCCAGATTTGGCAGAATCTGCCGGCTCAAAAACCGATTTAATTCATCTCGAACTTCTCGTATTTCTGCCGATAGAAATTCGTCCATTGGGCCCCCCAGATTATTGTTGACTAGCAGGGTAGCGCAAACCTATAGCGGTGGCGATAAAACTAACTAGTTGGACTGATTTGATGTTCGGTTTTTTTAATCTGCTGTTGTTAACGCAAAAACGCCGCTACGAACCAAGTTTGATCGAAGCGGCGCAGTGGTTTGAATTGCTGGCGATTAGTCCAGGTAGTAGTCGAGGACCTTGGTAATCCGGTAGACCGCATCAACTGTGGGGATGTCGATGCCCAGTTCGCGGGCTTTATGGACGAAAGGTCCGATAGTCTCTTCTACCTCGGTTTTTTTGCCGCGGACAATATCTTCATGCATTGAGGTACGGCCTTTAAAACCAGATTTTTGCATGCCCGCGCCAATTTGGATAACGGTGTCCACCGCCTCCTCGAACTCGCCGCTGTCTAGCTCTTTAAGCCGAGACACCGGCGCAAAGAAATTCTGCGGTGAATAACCGAGTGCTTTATAGACCGAGATCAGTTCGCGGGCATATTGGACGTAATGTTCGGCGCCCTCTTTAACCATCATGCCCTCGCCCATGAACAGGCTGTTGTTGCCTGCTAGCGCGCTCACAGACCAACCGGCGGCATTAGCAATCTGGGTGATTTTTTCCCACATCACCTGTTTGATATTAGTCATAGCTTTAGTGCCGATTTCGGCCGCGTTGCAGATGTCGACAATGGCCTGGACTCGAGGTGTGATAGTACCGTCGAGTTCGCCGAAATAGGTACTGATCGGCAGCACAAAGGTATGCTCAGCATGGCCAGGCCCTGCCAGCATGGCGGCTTCAATAGTGGCAAAGCCAATAACATGTTCTGCACCGAGCCAGTCGCTGAGGTCATCTTCTTTGGTAGTGTTATTTTGAAACGAGCAGGCGGTTTTGATTCGACCTTTCAGGCAGCTAGCACTGGCAATGGTCGCGGCCGTGTCTTTGCTTTTAACGCCGAGAATTAAGTAGTCAAAGTCGCCCTCGGCCTGATCTGCACTGCTAATCGCGGTGATGTTGGTGATAGTGGCATCACCTTTTACACCGCTGATGCGCAATCCGTTGGCATTGATGGCATCGACATGAGCCTGTCGTGCGACCAGGGTGACATCAGCGCCTTGCTGGGCCAGGCGGCCGCCAAATAGTGACCCGAGGCCACCGGCCCCCAATATGATTACGCGCATTTCAAATTCCTATGATCAGTTGAAAACTGCTACGGGATGGTGAAGAAGTTATGATGAATGTAGATATGGTGAAAATAATAATCAAAAATCGGTCAGTGGTACTAGTTAAAACCAGCAGATAATTGCTTTCTCGTTTAGGTACCCGACAGAGCTAGTGGCTAATTTGGGTTATTCGGCCGAGGGCGTTGGCCAGGGATGACATCTCCTGGGTACTAGTGAAGCGTCCGAAGCTGATTCTGAGGGCATTGGCAGCCTGGTTTCGGTCCAGCCCCATCGCTAGCAGCACATGTGATGGCCCTGGTTGGCTGGCGTTGCAGGCGGAGCCATTAGCCAGGGAAAAATCGGCCAGGCTGGTTAGCAAATCCTGAGCGGTATGGCGGTGGCTAATATTAACGATACCCGGGAGCCGGGAAGTCGGGTGACCATTAATCTGGTAGTCGTTGAGCCCGGTCAGTAACTGATGGTGGAGTTGCCAGAGATGCTTTTGTTCCTCGGCTAATTTCTCTGCGGCTATTTCACAGGCTTTGCCTAATCCGGCTATCTGCTGGGTCGGTAGTGTGCCGGGACGTAAAGAGCCCTGCTGGCCGCCACCAAACAGCTGGGGTGTTAGTTGTACCCTGGGTTTGCGGCGCACATAGAGCGCTCCGATGCCCATTGGCCCGTATATTTTGTGACCGCTGAGGGAAAGCAGATCACAATTCATGGCTTCCACATCAACGCCTATTTTGCCGATACTTTGCGCTGCATCGACGTGAAATAAGGCATTCTGCTGGTGAACTCGATCCGCCAGCTTAGCAATGTTTTGTAGCACACCGGTTTCGTTATTGGCGTGCTGAATGGATACCAGTAGGGTGTCTTTACGGACGACCGCCGAAAGGGCGTCTGGGTCTATGATGCCATCGCTGTCGGGCTTTAACAGGGTGAGTTGATAGCCTTTGCGCTGTAGTTGTTGCATCGGCGTGATAACCGAAGCATGTTCTGTGGCTGCACAGACCAGGTGTCTGCCTCGGCGCTGGTAGAAATCAGCCGCACCAAAAATAGCTAAGTTATTAGCTTCGGTAGCGCCAGAGGTATAAACAATCGATTCAGGGGTTGCATTGATTAACCTGGCAACCTGTTCGCTGGCCAGACTGATCCACCTGGAGGCAGCTTTGCCGTCAGCATGATGCAAAGAGGACGGATTGCCGAAATCCTCGGTCATGCAATGGTAAACCAGCTCCGCGACTGCCGGGTCGACCGGTGTGGTTGCCGCGTAGTCGAAGTAGCCCAGCATCGAGTTATTCGATATCGCTTATTAACAGGCAGGATTTACGTTGCATCAGCAGATTACCTAACATTACTTAGGCTGCCGATCATCGACTTTACACATGTGCGGTAGGTCGGGTAGATCGACATGGGTGCCGATTTTTTCCAGAGAGGTGCATATTTCCTTCATCTTCTCATCAACCGCCTGGATATGATCCAGGATAGAGTCGATGGAGTAACTCACCGGGTCGCCGTTATCAGTCGCTTGTCCATAAGCGGCAAAGCCGATTTTTTGGGCAGTTTCTTCACGGGCCGCATTGTCGCTACCTGTTTTGGAGGGCTGGGTCGGGTGTGCCGGAATGCCGACCACGGTGATATCGGCTGAGACATTTTTGGTGACCACAGAATTTGAACCAACCCGGCCGCCATTTTCTATCGTAATTGGGCCAAGAATTTTTGCCCCGGCGCCGATCACCACATTGTTTTTAAGGGTCGGGTGGCGTTTACCTTTTTGCCAGCTGGTGCCACCAAGCGTTACACCGTGATAAAGGGTGCAATCGTCACCAATTTCAGCCGTTTCACCCACCACCACGCCCATGCCATGGTCGATAAAAAAGCGTTTGCCAATAGTGGCGCCAGGGTGAATTTCGATACCGGTCAGCATTCTGCCAATATGTGAAACCGAGCGGCCTAGCCAGAATAGCTTGCGTTGCCATAGCCAGTGGCCGACCCGGTGCAGCCAGATCGCATGCAGCCCCGGGTAGAGGGTGAGCACTTCCAGTGTATTGCGAGCGGCGGGGTCACGCTCAAAGACACTGGCGATATCTTCTTTAATCTGATTGAACATTAGGATAACTTCTCCATGCGCGGTGTTTTTTCGCTTGCTGCATTGCAGATACCGCGAGTAATAGCGGTTTCATTTTTGCTCAGTTCGGCTCGTTGTAGCATCGCTCTTATTCTTCTTAATACCCGGCCGGGATTATCAAGATTCACAAATTCAATGTCACCAAGGGCCTGGATGAGGTGGTTAAACATACCCTCAAATTCATCGTCGCTAGCCGGCATGTCCGCAGGTCTGGCCGGTTCATTGGTGACCAGCTGAGGTAGTTTGCTAGCAGTGAGCCAACTAATCCGTAATTGATAACTGATGATCTGCACCGCAGATGCCAGGTTTAACGAACTAAATTCCTCGTTAGCAGGAATTTGGACCAGGTACTGGCAGCGATCCATCTGCTCATTGGTCAGTCCATATTGTTCTTTTCCAAACAGGAACGCGACCTGTTGATAATGGTCGTTAGCGAGAATGAGTTCGGCGGCCTCAGCCGGCGTAATGGTTGGCCAGCGCACGCTGCGTGGCCGATTGCTGGTGCCAAGTACGAGCTGGCAACTATCAATGGCTTCACTCAGGCTATTGTCTAACGGTGCTGCCATCAATACGTCCTTGGCGCCCGTGGCACGGGCAATTGCCTGCTCATCAGGTGATGTTTGCGGGGTCACAAATCTTAAATTCGAAAGCCCCATGGTTTTCATCGCCCGAGCGGCAGCGCCCATATTACCGGTGTGAGTGGTGTCGCAAAGGATAATTCGAGTGCGGTCAAGCAGGGAAGGAATTAGGGGCATTGGCAATTTTATTTGAATGAATGGGGAATTGATGGGGTATGGAGAGGTTTAGTGGGTGCTGGGTAGAACATCGAATCAATTCAGTGAATAGAGCAGACCGGGAAATGATGAAATAGTCAGGAGCCAACTGGCCCACTGAACTGGTTATTGTTGGACAAGATGGCCCGCAAAATCACCTACTTTAAAAATAATGGCAGATTAAGTTGAATATTGTAGCTAGTTGACCCGATTTCAACTAATTGCTCTCTGGTGGCTCATAGGTCAGGCGCGGTAAACTAACGGACTAATTAGATTTTGGCGATGCTTGCGGTGATGACCATCGACTTTTGTGGCTGCGATCTGGTTAATTCTATCAGTATCGTCTATTAATTCTTAACTGAGTGTATCTAAGCCTAGTGCCTACTCCTGCAATGTTAAATACCGCTGTTCGTGCTGCACGCGCGGCGGCAGATCATATCCTTCGTGCCAGTCGCCGACAGGATAACTATCAGGTTTCTGAGAAAGCCCCCAACGACTATGTCAGCAGTGTTGATAATGAAGCCGAACGCATCATTATGGAGATTATTCAAAAAGCCTATCCGGACCATGCCATTCTAGCTGAGGAGAGCGGTAGCCACGGTGAAGGTGACTATCAGTGGATCATTGATCCGCTAGATGGGACTACTAATTTCATGCATGGCTTTCCCTGCTACTCGATTTCGATTGCGGTGCGTCACCAGGGCAAGCTCGAACATGGCGTAATTTACGACCCGAACCTGGATGAACTATTTACTGCCAGTCGTGGTGGCGGTGCCAAAATGAATAATCGACGGATCCGGGTTGCCCAAAAAGAGAGCCTGGACGGGGCCTTGCTGGCCACTGGTTTTCCATTTCTGGGCCATCAGAATTTTGATGAATATATGGCGACCCTGCGAGCATTAATTGAGAAAACCAGCGGCATTCGGCGTTGTGGTTCTGCGGCACTCGATCTGGCCTATCTGGCGGCGGGTAGAGTTGATGGTTTTTGGGAATTCAATCTGCGGCTTTGGGATATCGCGGCCGGTGTGTTGATGATCCAGGAAGCTGGTGGCATTGTTTCAGACATGCAGGGTGGTCACAGTTATTTAGATAGTGGCAGCCTGGTGGCTGCTAATCCAAAGGTTTTGCGCCAGATATTGGCGACCATCCGTCCACATCTGGATAGTGCAGATAGTGAATAATGGGTTGGCTGAGGCTTTGAAAATGATAATGGGGGTTCATCAGGTCCGCTGGGTCTGCGCTACTTTAGCGCGCTAAGTGGTACCCGGTTGTTAACGATGGTTGCCGATCGCGCAGAGCTGTCTCAGCACACGCCAATGATGCGTCAATTTCTGGCGATTCATGAAGAGTACCCGGCTGCGCTGCTGTTTTATCGCATGGGTGATTTTTACGAATTGTTTTATGACGATGCGGTTAAGGCGTCGTCGATCCTTGGTATTGCCCTAACCTCTCGTGGCCAGTCAGCTGGCCAGAAAATTCCAATGTGCGGAGTGCCCGTACATGCCCTCGACCAGTATCTCAGTAGATTGGTTGCCGCCGGTCAGGCGGTTGCAATCTGTGAACAGCTCAGTGAACCGGGCAAAGGTAAGGGCCCGGTTGATCGGGGTGTGGTTCGAGTTGTTACCCCAGGCACTCTGGTACAGGAAGAACATCTCGACCAACGTCGAGACAATCGTCTGGTTGCGGTCAGCGGAAGTCTGGATCATTTTGGACTCGCATCGGTTGAACTGAGTAGCGGTCGTTTTACGCTGCAACAGGGGGCCACAGCTGAATTACTCAGTGGCGAATTAGCCAGGCTAAAGCCTGCGGAATTGCTGATCGCTGAAGGTGCTGAGTGGGACCAGGTTATTTCTTCACTTCACACCGCGGTTGTCGATCGACCGGTTTGGCATTTCGATCCAGTGAGCGCCGAACAGGTGCTATGCAAACAGTATGGGACCAATAGCCTGGAAGGCTTCGGTTGTAATGGTCAGCATCAGGCAATTGCCGCAGCTGGCGCGTTGCTAAGTTATCTGCAGGATACCCAGAAGAGCGCATTGCCTCATCTGCAGGGTCTACAGCTCGAGCAGAGTGATGACACAGTGCTTATTGATGCTTCGACCCGAAGTAACCTAGAGATTGATGCCAGCCTATCAGGTGCTGCTAAGGCAACCCTGATAGGGGTACTCGACCATTGTGTAACCAATATGGGCAGCCGGCTGATGCGGCGTTGGTTAAATCGGCCAATCCGTGATCACGGCATTCTTAATGACCGTTATCACGCAGTAGCCGTGATAGGTGACGGTCAGGGCTGGCTTGGCCTTCAGGATCTACTCAAGCAGGTCGGTGACCTGGAAAGAATTCTTTCTCGGGTCGCATTAGGCAGTGCACGGCCGCGGGACCTGGCAGTGTTGCGGGATACACTGGCTCAACTGCCCCTGCTCCATGAGCAGATTGATCAGCTTGAGGCGCCGCTGTTGCGAAACATTCGTCAGCGGGTCGCAGAGTTTCCTGATTTACTTGGCATTTTGCAGCGAGCATTAGAACAGGAACTGCCGGTTAAACTCAGTGATGGAGGCATCATTGCCTCGGGTTATCACTCATCGCTTGACGAGCTGCGCGCCATCGGCAGTGATGCCAGTAAGCTGTTGACTGATATTGAGATCCGCGAGCGGGAGCGCACCGGTGTTTCGACTCTGAAAGTCGGTTACAACCGGGTACATGGTTATTACATTGAAGTATCGCGGGCCCGGCCCGGAACCTTGCCAGATGATTATCAGCGTCGACAAACCCTCAAGAATGCCGAGCGTTATGTGACTCCAGAGTTAAAAGTGCTTGAGGAGAAAGTGCTTAGCGCGAAGGAGAGGATTCAATCCCTGGAACGGGAGCTGTACGCCGAATTACTAGTACTGATTGTTGATCAGTTAACCGCGTTGCAGATTTGTGCCAGTGCGCTGGCGGAGCTGGACCTTCTGGCTACCTTTGCTGAGCGCGCCGATACCCTGGATTATGTTCGACCTTTGTTAAGCGAGCAGCCGGGTATTGAGATTAAAGATGGCCGTCACCCAGTGGTTGAGCAGATCAGTCGGGATGTGTTTATCGAGAATAGTCTGTCGCTGGCGCCAGATCGAAGAATGATGTTGATAACCGGGCCCAATATGGGCGGTAAGTCGACCTTTATGCGTCAAAATGCAGTTATCGTGTTAATGGCCTATGCCGGGTGTTATGTGCCGGCGCGAAGTGCGATCATTGGTCCAATTGATCGTATTTTTACTCGAATTGGCGCTGCAGATGATTTGGCTGGTGGTCGGTCAACCTTTATGGTTGAAATGACCGAAGCTGCCAATATCCTTCATAATGCCACTGCAAACAGTCTGGTATTACTCGATGAAATTGGCCGCGGAACCAGTACTTACGATGGCCTGTCGCTGGCCTGGGCTATTGCTGACCATCTTCTTAACCAGGTCGGCTGTTGGACACTGTTTGCGACCCACTATTTCGAATTAACCTCCCTTGCTGAAGAGCTAGAAGGGGTGGAGAATTTACATCTGGATGCGGTAGAGCATGCTGGCAAAATAGTATTTATGCGCCAGGTTAAACCGGGCTCCGCCAGCGAGAGTTACGGATTACAGGTCGCTGCCTTAGCAGGCGTACCTGCCGTCGTAGTGGATTTAGCCCGTCAGCGACTAAAAGACTTTGATCGTTCTGCGCAGCCTTTGCATCTGCCTCAGCACAATCAGATGTCGCTTTTTGAAAATCCAGAACATCCGGCAGTAGAGGCACTGCGCAAGGCCTCCCTAGATGACATGACGCCTCGTGAAGCGCACGCCATGCTATATCGATTACGCCAGCTAACCGATAAAGCGGAGAGCCGGTAGACCGGTGTTGTCAATATGATTAGCCCGGCATTTGCAGCAAGCATGATTTTGGTGAAACTGTCGCAGCTATCTGAACAAACTAGAATCCGAATTTAACAAGGTGTATGGGGCTAACCGGCCCTGGGACTGAGGTGGGGCTATAAAAAACCGCGTCACTATTTTTCTTTTTTTGATATTAACAGGTTGAAATCTCAATGACTTTTGTTGTCACCGAAAACTGTATTCTCTGTAAATATACCGATTGTGTCGAAGTCTGTCCGGTGGACTGCTTTCACGAAGGGCCCAACTTTCTGGTGATCGACCCGGAAGAGTGCATCGATTGCACCTTATGCGTGCCAGAGTGTCCCGCGGAAGCAATTTTTGATGAAGAAGACCTCCCTGATGACCAGCGCAAATTTCTGCAAATTAATGCGGATTTATCCCAGAGTTGGCCGGTGATCACTGAATTTAAAGAGGCTCCCGCTGACGCTCAGGACTGGGACGGGAAGAGCGGTAAATTTGCACTGTTAAAACGCTAATGCTATCCGAGCTATTACAGATTCGGCCATTGAATTGAGTCAGCTGATGAAAATTGCAGTGGTAGGCGTCGGTGGTTTAGGCAGTTTGTTTGCAGGTCGTCTTTGTGAACATGCCGATGTCACATTAGTTGCTCGTGGTAAGCGCTTAAAGCAGCTGCGGGAACAGGGTATCACCGTAAAACTTGAGCAGGGTTGCGAACATTACGCGGCAGATCGTTTCCAGATTCTCGATAGTGAACTCGACAGTGAGCTTAGTAGGCTTGCTGGTATCGATTTTTTGATTTTCACCTGTAAGACACAGCAGACAGGCCCCCTGGCACAGTTGCTTGTGAAACACGTTAGTGCAGCGTGCCAGATAGTCTCGCTACAAAATGGTGTCGATAATGAGATGGTGCTTGCAGAAGCCTTTAATCGGCCTGTTATTGGCGCAATGACCGTAAGGTTTGGATCCCACTTGAATAGTGATGGGTCAGTAGGGGTGGTTGGAGAATTGATCAGTCGTTTTGGTGTCTACCCTACGGGAATTAATGCCCCGGTTGCCCAGCTAGTGGCGGTGATGGAGCAAGCCGGTTTCACAGCGTCGCAATCTGAAGATATCTGCCTGGAAAGCTGGAAGAAAATGGTGATTAACTGTGCCTGTAATCCAGTCTCGGCACTGCTACCCGGTGATATTCAAAGCCTTTATCAGTCCGAACCCACTCGTTGGATTATGGTGAATATCATGAGGGAAGCGGCCGCGGCGGCCGCGGCAGACGGTGTTGAAATTACGCCGCAGCAACTCAATCAGTTGGCAGATATGTTAGCTAACATGCCACCCCTAAAATCATCCATGCAGGTAGATGCAGAACGCGGTACCCCGCTGGAACTGGATGGTCTTACCGGGGCAATTATGAGCAGAGCAGCTCAATTGGGCCAGGAAGCTCTGGTAACGGCAAGTATTCATCACCTGCTGCTAGCTAAATATCCCAACGCCGCCGTTTAAACCTCGACTAACACCACGCCATCTTCGACTTTGGTGGGGTAGGTGGCCAGGTTTTTTTCCTTACGTAACAAATTTGTCAGTTGAGCGATGCCAGGGGGGAAATTTGCCCATTTCTTTACTTCGCCAGTTTTGATGTCGAATTCAGCTCGATGGAAAGGGCAGGCAACTATACATTCTTCAACGATTTTACCTTTGGCAAGCGGTGCGAACATATGCGTACAGCTGGCTGCGGTGGCGTAAAAGCCATCGGTGAGATGAAACAGCAGGATTGACTGATCTGCCAGTTTGAAACGCTGCTTATCGCCGACAGCCAGATCCGTTTCGTTACATGCTTTGATAAAAGCCATTCATCTCTCCCGTTATATTGTTCGATTTTTTTGCCAGTGGGTAGTATTAAACTCCTGCTGTTAAGCCTAACTCTATACTAAATCGGCCCGCTTAGCGGCGAGTCTGCTTGGCCGGGTCTGATAGTTAGCCTCGGGGGATCTAACCGCAGGTAAGGCCGCCATCGACTGACCAGGTTGCCCCAGTGACATAACGTGCGCTATGGCTACTCAGAAACACGGCTATGTCGGCAATATCTTCAGGCTCGGCCAGGTAAGCCATCGGTACTGAGTCGATCAACTGCTGCTCTAGTATTGGGTTTTGCTGTAATCCAGCGGTTAAATCGGTACGTACCCAACCGGGAGCGACGCCGTTAACGCGGATTTTGTTCTCAGCCCATTCCATAGCCAGGTTTTTGACCAGGCCGGTCAGGCCATGTTTGGAGGCCGCATAGGCACTGAGTCTTTTTGCGCCCACGAGCCCGGCAATCGAGTTAATGAAAATGATTGATCCAGGACGGCTCTGTTTAAGTAACTGTCGGGCATAACAACGCGCGGCAATAAAGGCGCCGCGAAGGTTGGTATTAAAGATCAGATCCCATTCCTGGTCGGTGACCTTTTCCGGTCTGCTGTAACTGGGGCTGACACCGGCGTTGAAGATCATGGTGTCAGGTAAATCATTGTTTACCAGCCACTGATTGAGATCACTATCCGTGTTATCGGTGACATCAAGCTGGAATGAATGGACTTCAGAATTACCAGCGCTCGCCACCATTTCTGCGGCTACCTGTTGAGCACGGGCCAGGTCTCTTGCGGTCAGAGTGACAATGGCTTTTTGCTGGGCCAGACGCTTGACGATGGCCTTACCGATGCCACGGGCACCACCAACGACAAGCACTCGTTGTCCGGCAACGGACGCATACTCACTCATGGGGAAATCCTGAATTTAATCTGGCAAAAACAAAGATGGAGGCAGCGTGATTGACCTTGATGGCCATTCAGAACAGCAATTTAATCGATAGTCTCAAAGCTAATAAATTGATCCGGGTTTTCAGCCAGCTCACGACCCAGGCTGATTCTCCCTTTACCCCGAAGCACCAGCTCTTCTCTGCGCAGATAAAAGCTGCCGTCCTGAGTTTCAACATAGGTGCCATTGGTGCTGGTGTCCAATAACACGAACTTTCCACGACGTGTTTCGATGCGGACGTGTTCTCGAGAAGCAAAAGAGTCGTTAACCATCATATCCGCCCGTTTACCCCTGCCCATAGACATGGGGTGCATAGACAGGTCGAGGGTTTTTTCCTGGCCTTCATAAATAAGCTTGAGTCGGCCAACTTCTTCAGGAGCAGCAAACAGTCCGGTGGCGATATGGGTGACATCTTCTTCTTGCCATATCAACTCGTAAATATCGATGGTTTCGCGTTTACCCTTAACGGTTAAGCGATCAAGAAGCCGTGCACTCGATTTATGCACCGGGTTCATGTCTTCAACGGTTTCTTTGGTGGTGATTATCTGACCACCTTTGGCCAACGCTGCCATTCGCGCTGCAATGTTGACCGCGTCGCCAAACACATCGCCTTTTTCTTTAATCACCGGCCCGTAATGAAAGCCGATTCGGATCGCCATCGGATGGCTGGTGCCCTCGATAGCGATACCATCACTGATATCTTCCTGCATCTGAATGCAAGCAGCTGACGCGTCATCAGAATTGAGGAAGGTGCGCATGATTTCATCACCGATGGTCTTTATTACCGTGCCATTATGACTATTAATGGCATGGTCCATCTGTTCCATGCAGGCCGTGATTAACGGCCGAGCAACAGCATCGCCAAGCCGGTCATAGAGGCTTGTGCTGCCGCTGATATCTGAGAATAAAATTGCTAATTGAGGCTTTGCCATCAAAAATTATCGCATTGAGTGGGATTGCTCCCAACGTCCTTGATCGAATCCCGGATGCAGATTTGTCCACAGGCAGATTTTAAAACGGATTGGCCGATGAAGAAATACTACTATTTATTGTTAGTTGACCTATTGGCGGTAGATAATATCTTTTTCTTACGGCCGGATTTAGGGGCCTCAAGCCTCCAGATACTGCTCTTTTTGCGGACTCTAGTCAAACCAGAATATTCAATTTAGTTTAGAGGGTGAGGTAATGTTATCGCCTGTTTGGCTCGACTTCTGAAGTAAATAATAGTGGATTAATGCGAGCGTCATTGAGACTCAGTGACCAATGCAGGTGGGGGCCAGTCGCTCTGCCACTAGAGCCAACCGCGGCGACTAGCTGCCCCTGGGTTACCTGGTCACCAACGCCGACCAGGGTTTCGCTAAGATGGCAAAACATCGAAATCAATCCCTCACCGTGATCGATAAACAGGGTGTTGCCATTAAAAAAATAGTCACCTAAACCAGTGATCACTCCACCAGCAGGGGCAATGACCTTTGTTCCTGTGGGCGCAGCAAGGTCAATTCCAGAGTGAGGCTTGCGGGAATGGCCATTGATAATTCGCCGATATCCAAACTCACTAGACAGCCGACCTGTTACCGGCAGGACCATTTTTCTAAAATCGACGGATTGGTTCTGCCAGTTACGCAGTGCCCCTTTGATTGCCCCCGATTCTGCCTGGATCCTTTTTAAGGATGCTGGGTCTGGAGAAACTTTGTTGTTATCAGCGATGGTTAGCCGTTCGGTTGGGTAGTCAGCTTTATCCAGGATAAAGGTTATTTTTTTTGAGGTTCTAGCAGCGCCAGACTGATTATCCAGCAGTCGCAATTCTGAGTGACCAGCTGATGCATGCAAAGGAATGCCGATCACGGCGATAGCCTGGCCGCCATCAACAGAGATTTTGACTCGTTGGTTGCCAAAATAAGCCTGACTTCCCGGTTCAAAGTGATCGCTAATATCAATGAGAACGATACCACCGGCTAGCCGCTGCTCGGTTGGCAGCCAGCGGTTGGTTTGTGCGTCAGCGTGACTTGATAGCAGGCTTGCCAGCAAGAAAACGGCAGCCTTCAAAAATAATGGAATGGGGCTGTGTTGCAGAGCAAGTGTTGTCATCTTGACCTCATGAGGACTTGGCCAGGTCTATTTTCTCTACTCGAGACTGGATGTTAGCGTCTACAAGCTGGACCTGAATCGAGTCGCCAATTTTTAGTTGATTGCCACTGTTAATAATTTCATCGCTGTCTTCGTCGCGAACGATGGCGTAACCCCTGGCCAAAGTCGCCAATGGATTTAGAACTGTTAATGCGGCGGCACTGTTACCAAGCGTCTGTTTACGTTGGTTAATCAGGTTAGTGATCAGCCGCTGCAGTTGGTTAACTGAGTGGTTTTTACGCTGTTCTAGCTGACCCAACTGACGTGCCGGGGAATGCTGGGTAAGTTTAGCCTCAGCCTGGTTTAAACGAAGTTGGCACGCGCTGATAGTTTGTTTTTCTAGTCGTTTTAAGGCTTGCCAGTTTTGCTGCAGGCGAAGCTTAACGGCTTGCAGTTTTTCGCCAGGATGAATCAATCGCTGACGTTGCCAGTCAAGTTGTTGTTGGTGGTTTACCAATAACCGTCTTTGAGAGGTTTGCAGACCATTGAGATGGGCATTGATGGTCTGAATCAGCTCTAGCTTATCGGGAGTCGCCAGTTCTGCAGCCGCTGTTGGTGTTGCAGCACGCAGGTCTGCGGCCATGTCAGCCAGAGTCCAGTCACTTTCGTGGCCGACGCCGCTGATCAGCGGTAAGTCGCTAGCGGCAATCGTCCTGACTAGAGATTCATCGTTAAAAGCAGCCAGGTCTTCAACACTACCGCCGCCGCGGGCAAGAATGATTAGATCAACAGCGTCATTTTTATTAGCCTCGACAATTTTAGCTGTTAGCTGCCGGGCTGCCTGATCACCCTGCACCAGGCATGGCAGCAGAATGATTTTAGCGATTGGCCAACGCCGAGCCAATGTGGTTTGCAGGTCGTGGACTGCAGCGCCTACTGGAGAAGTGATCAGGGCGATGGTTGATGGGTAGGCGGGCAAGGTCTTTTTATGTTGTTCAGCAAACAGGCCTTCGGCCTGTAATTTAGTTTTGAGTCGTTCTAACTGGCGTAACAGCACACCTTCGCCTGCAGGTTCGATCTGCTCGATGAGCAATTGAAATTCACTGCGCCCTTCGTAAAGGGTCACCCGAGCACGAACCAGTACCTGGGTGCCATTTTCTGGCTCCACACCGAGCTGTTGGCGACGGTTGCGAAACAGAGCACAACGGACCTGTGATTTACTGTCTTTAAGGGTGAAATAGAGGTGCCCCGAGGCCGGCCGAGAGAGATTGGATATCTCGCCTTCAATCCAGAGCAGCGGAAATTTTTTTTCAATCGCTCCCCGGGCCTCGAATGCGAGTCTTGAAACGCTGTATATATCTTTAGAAGGTCTCATCAGTAGTTGCTTTATTTAGATTTGTATTTTGGTTTGTATTTGGCGGTTGTCTTTGCGGATGAAGGCAACCCAATGCGTATTGTAGGAGAACTTATCAGTAGACCGCCATGTTTAACCCTACCGTGATTTCACAGAGGTAGCCGAGTTGATGGTCGGTGCCGAAAAACGGTGGCTGACGGTTTTACGACCAGGTAAATATTGTAAAACCTGCAGTCTTGAGTCGTGTGGTCATTGCTGCTATTAGTCAATCGCCCTTATAATGGTCGGCTTTTTCCCAACTTTGCAATTGACTTGGTTTCGCTAAATGAATCATCAGTCCAGGTCGTTTAGTTCCAGCACACCGTTGGTGTAGTGATCTGGGGTGTAGCGGCTTGGTCAGCGTAAAAGTTTATTGATTGGGTAGTGTCGTGCTGTTACTGAGACTTAGGTAAAAAAGGGTCAGCCGCCCAAAGTAGCCACAGCGGTTGTCTCGATGGTCCATCAACGGTGTTACTCAAAAATTAGCATAGGAGTGTTATATGCGTATCGCATACGAAGCCCTGACATTTGATGATGTCCTGTTAATTCCGGCGCCATCGAATATTCTGCCGAAGGAAGTTAGCCTTAAAAGCCGTTTTTCTCGAAATATTGAAATCAATATTCCGATTCTGTCTGCGGCCATGGACACGGTTACCGAAGCCCGGCTGGCCATCGCGTTAGCTCAGGAAGGCGGTATTGGTGTTATTCATAAGAATATGACCATTGCGGCCCAGGCCGCTGAAGTTGCGTTGGTGAAGAAGTTTGAAAGCGGCGTTATTCGCGATCCGATCACGGTTTCACCAACGATTTCTATCGGTGAAGTCGTCGAGCTGACCCGTCGTCACAAAATTTCCGGGGTGCCAGTTGTCAGTGGCGGTGAACTGGCGGGCATCGTCACCGCACGGGATCTGCGTTTTGTCACCGATATGCAGCGCAGTATTTCCGAGGTGATGACCGCAAAAGAGAAGCTGGTTACTGTTGGTGAGGATGCCAGCCGCGATCAGGTGGTTAAGTTGCTGCATCAACATCGTATCGAGAAACTGTTGGTGGTCGACAAACAGGGCAACCTCAGCGGCATGATCACGGTTAAGGATATCGAAAAGGATCGTGACTACCCCAATGCCTGTAAAGACGATGTCGGCCGACTACGTGTTGCAGCCGCAGTCGGCATTGGTCCTGGTACCGATCAACGGGTTGCCGAACTGGTGGCCGCCGGGGTTGATGCGGTTGTGGTTGATACTGCCCATGGTCATTCGCAAAAAGTTTTAGATCAGGTCGCCTGGGTTAAAAAGACCTTTCCAAGCCTGGATGTGGTCGGTGGCAATATAGCCACTGCAGATGCAGCCAGAGCCTTGGTCGATGCCGGTGCCGATGGGGTTAAAGTCGGTATTGGCCCCGGTTCAATTTGTACTACGCGGATGGTGGCTGGTGTGGGTGTGCCGCAAATTAGTGCCATTGATGAAGTCGCCAAGGGATTGCTGGACACAGACATCCCGCTAATTGCCGATGGCGGTATTCGTTATTCTGGAGATATCGCT
>JAESTY010000271.1 GCA_016763355.1 Immundisolibacteraceae bacterium | reverse complement strand
GTCGTCGATACGGCCCTGGATGTAGAGGAAGTTATCTTCATCTAATCGTCCCAGGTCGCCGGAGTGCCACCAGCCATCTTCAAACACCTTGCGAGTCAGGGCAGGGTCGGCCCACATTTCGTTGGAGACCGATGGGCCGCTGACGATGATTTCGCCTTCTTCGTTGGCCGGTAGCACATCATTGATGGTGCCACCTGGTTCGATAATGCGTATCTCGCCGTTGAGCAGGGGTTTGCCGACGCTTGCGATTCTTTCCGGGGTCATGTCCTCGGGGAACATGATGGTGCCACCGCAGAGCAGAGTTTCGGTGGTGCCATAAATATTGATGATGTTGGGGGTGATCTGGGTGCGGATTTTCTCCAGTGTGGCGCCGTCGATCACCTCACCAGCAAACCCGGCAAGGGTAACGTTGCTGGTGTCGTAACCGCTGATATCCATCTGAAATAACATTCGCCAGATGGTCGGAATCAATACACACATGGTGCATTTTTCATCGACCAGGGTCTGCATGTAACGTTGGGGATTGAACTGGGCCATGAACACCGATTTAGCGCCCACATTCATCAGCGGCAATACGGCGTTGGACCAGCCTGTAAAGGAGGTTGATATGGGTACCAATTGGCTGCTGTGTGGATTGGCTCCCCAGATATAGACACCGCCGCGGGCGCTTTCTACGGTTGGGCCGTTTCGGTGAATAACGCCTTTGGGAATACCAGTGGTGCCGGATGAGAGGCAGATCAGGGCGATGTCCTGAGCGTCGATCGCCATCGGCTCAAAATCCATCTGGTACTGGTCGAGCTGATCGGGAATGACCACATCGTCGTTAACGATTTCTTCGTCGGTGGTGATACCGCTGCGGGCACCGACATAACCGGTAATGAAGGGCACCTGATCCCGTAACTCGTCTACCGCATCAGTAAAGGAGGGGTCATATACAAGAATACGCGGCGATAGCCGCTCGAGGGTGGCAACCAGTAGTTCGGTCGATTCACGTACGTGTAGGGCCACAGGAATAGCGCCGATTTCATAAGCGGCAAACAGGGCGACTACATGGTTGGCTGAGGGCAATAACAGCAGGGCAACCCGATCGCCTTTACGAACCCCCATGCCGTGATAAATAGCGGCGGTGCGCCGGACTTTGTCGAGTAATTCAGCATAGGTATAGCGGTAGCGTTCATCGACTGCGGCGTCGTTGTCAGGAAAATACCGTGCCGAACGATGCAGCATGCCTCTGACGGTCAGATTTTTAAGGTTTGCCATTGATCCCCTCTCCCCAGGAGTGAAATGAATTTTTTTGATAGGCTAACCGTACCTGTATTAGCCGTTGGAAACCAGAGGGTTTAGCGGTTTGCAGGCAGCTAATTTTTGATGGTCGATTGTTAGATTGAATAATTTAAAACCCAACCAGAGAGGAGCACTGTTTTGGAAAAACTACCCCATAGCTATGCAGTCACCGTTAAAGGCGATCAGCAGGGTAATCTTCACGCCAGTGGCGCTGGATTACCGCCACTGGTCTGCGCGCCACCGACGCAGTTTGATGGGCCGGGAGACCAATGGTCTCCTGAGGAGTTGTTAATGGCGGCGGTGGCCAACTGTCTGGTGCTGTCGTTTCGGGCCATTGCCGGGGCATCCAGGTATGAATGGAACTCTATTGAGTGTGATGCCAGGGGTGTTTTAGACCAGGTCGATCGTAAAATTCAGATCACCACGATTGAAAATTTGGTGACCCTGGTGGTGCCAGCGGGAAGCGACGCTGCCAAAGCTGAGAAATTACTGGAAAAAGCCGAGCAAGCCTGCTTTATCAGTAACTCGTTAACGGCTGAAGTACAGCTCAAATGTGAGATAGTGATTGCTGGTTAGCATTGAAGATAGGTTGCGGCTGAACTAGAGACAAAATAATTAACCAGCTCTGGTAACGCCGAATAGTAAGTTCTGGATAGCAAGGAGAGAGGAGATGGCCAGTAACAACATCAGTGGTCAGGTGGCGATTGTCGGCATCGGCGAGACCACCTACTACAAACGGGGGCAATCCCCGGATAGCGAATTCAAGCTTTGTATTGATGCGATTCGTCACGCCTGTAGCGATGCGGGCGTGGATGTTCGCAACATCGACGGCTTTAGCTCTTATAGCGATGACCGTAACGACGCCATGCGATTGACCAGCGCGCTGAATCTGCATGAGCTGAATTACTCGGTGATGCAGTGGGGCGGTGGCGGCGGTGGGGTGATGGCTGCTGTGGCCAATGGCGCTGCGGGTATTGCGGCAGGTTTCTGCGAAACTGTGGTGGTGCATCGGGCGTTGGCCCAGGGCCAGTTTGGCCGTTTTGGTCAGGCCCAGGAGATGCCGGTAGCTCCCGGTGAATATGGTCACGTAATGCCTTACGGGGTGATGTCTGCGGCTCAGCTGTTTGTGTTTCGTATTACCCGGTTTATGCACGAACACAATATTGGTCAGCAAGCTCTGCGGGCGATCGCCATGGCCAGTTATCACCATGCCCAGAACAACCCGCGGGCGGTGATGTATGGCAAACCCTTATCGGAACAGAAATATGATGAATCCCGTTACATCACCGAACCATTGCACCTGTTTGATTGCTGTCAGGAGAACGACGGTGCTGCGGCGTTGGTGTTGATGTCGGCCGAGCGCGCTGCTGAATTTACCGATCGGCCGGTTTACTTGCTGGGCGCAGCCATGGGATCGGCCCCTCAGCAGGGTGGTGATTCGGGGGGGATCAGTTATCACAACGCGCCGGACTATCCGACCTCTAATTTTAAAACTCTCGGCCCCAAAGCGTTTGCCATGGCTGGACTCAAACCGGGGGATATCGACGTGGTGCAGAGCTACGAAAATTTCACCGGCGGCGTGTTGATGGCAATGATCGAACATGGGCTTTGTGCCCCGGAAGAGGCCAATGAATTCTTTGTGCCGGAGAATCTTACGGTGGGTGGCAAGCTGCCGTTGAATACCAGTGGTGGCAATCTGGCTGAATGTTATATGCACGGCCTGGAACTGGTGGTTGAAGGCGTACGCCAACTACGTGGCG
>JAESTY010000270.1 GCA_016763355.1 Immundisolibacteraceae bacterium | reverse complement strand
GGCGCAACCTTTCTCCCAGGCCTGGGCAACCGAAGCACCCGCTGATAACTCAATAAACTCCTGCCCGCAACCCACTCGCTCGCGCAAACTGGCAAAATACCGAACCTCAATTTGCATATTCAATGCCATCTCATTTTATAGATTAAACAATAGCAACCAAACGCTACTGCTACAGGAAAAACCATCATGCGTCAGGACAACTGGAATCCAGAACCGTTAAAAATCGCCGTCATCACTGTCTCAAGCCGCCGTACGGAAGCTGATGACTCCAGCGGCGACCTGATTCGATCGATGGTTACCGACGCTGGCCACCAGGTGGTTGGGTCAGCCATCAAACATGGTGACCAACAGCAGATGCAAGACTTTCTTGCCAACTGGATCAACGACCCAGCAATTGACATCATTATAAGCAATGGCGGCACCGGTATCACCGATATGATGCCAGAGGCGCTCAAGCCACTACTGGATAAAGAAATTCCAGGATTTGCTCAGCTATTCCAAACTATCTCTTACGAAGATATTGGCAGCAGCGGCATGCTCTCACGGGCAATGGCTGGACTGGCAAACGGCACCCTGGTTTTTCTCATGCCGGGATCCAATGCCGGCACTCGGCTGACCATGGAAAATCTGGTCATCCCTCAGCTTAACGAACAGACTAAACCCTGCGCATTGGTTGGGCTCATATAACCAGCTAACTCCCGGTCTCCAGGACCTACTCCAACTCCACTAAAGTCTGCAAAAAACTCAAGTAATCACTAGTGGTTCCGACATTTACTAAAAATGCTGTCCAAAAAATCAAGGCAGAGCCACAACCGGTTTTATCTAGAAATATTTTTCTATCAACTCAACCACTACTACCTTTAACCAGCAGGGCCAGACGATGACTAAATTAACCCACTTTAATGACAGCGGCGAAGCCCACATGGTCGATGTTGGCGATAAAGACGAAACCGACCGCCAGGCCACCGCTAGCGGCATTATCAAAATGGAATCAGCTACCCTGATGATGGTTGCTGACGGTGAACACAAAAAAGGCGATGTGCTTGGAGTGGCAAGACTTGCCGGCATTATGGCCGCGAAAAAAACCCCGGACCTGGTGCCGCTGTGCCATCCGATTGCCATTACCTCTATTGATCTGGATCTAGAAATAACCCCGGAACAGTCTGGCGTTATCTGTCACGCTACCGTATCCACACGGGGCCGAACCGGCGTTGAGATGGAAGCCCTGACGGCCGTACAGGTGGCTTTGCTGACGGTCTACGACATGTGCAAATCCGTCGACAAAGCCATGACTATCGACAAGGTACGCCTGGAAGAGAAAACCGGCGGCAAATCAGGCCACTGGAACCGGGGTTAAAAACCAGGCTTTTATCAATCAGGTAGCTAGCTACTCGACGATTAAACCCCGGTTGCGGTGCCAATCTTCCAGCGACTCAATTGAATCAATAATGTCATCAATAGTTTTACCGCTGAAATCGTAGACCTTATCAACGTCATTGGCCGACGGGATCGGTACCCATTCAGGCGCATGTTCGACAAAAATATGATTACGCTCTGGCGCATTAGGGAGCGCTGTATCGATGCAGGAGGCATTGGGGTGAAACATTTCAGGCCAACGGGGATCCCAAACCCATAGCGCAGTGCCGCACTCCCGGCAAAAGATACGAAACCCTGGGCTACGTTCGGTGCGTTCAGGGTCCATCCATGCCTGGTATTTGCCGATATGACTCTCACCCTGAATCTGCAGAGATTCGTAATCAGCCATCAGGTTGATCGCGAAACCACCACCGCCGCCAAGCTTGCGGCAAATACTGCAATAACAGTGCATATAGGGATAAGGCGCATGGGTAGTGGCTGAAAAACTCACGGAGCCACAGTGGCAGGAACCCGCTAACAACATAACAATCTCCTCCGAAACTAACTATCCATCGAGGTTAGGATAATAACAGTTCGACTAGCGCCTTTTGTGCATGCAGTCGGTTTTCCGCCTCATCCCAAACCACGCTCTGAGGGCCGTCAATCACCTCAGCGGTCACTTCCTGGCCCCGATAGGCCGGTAAGCAGTGCATGAAAATAGCACCGCTAGCCGCTCGATCCATAAAAGCCTGATCGACCTGGTAGGGTTTAAACAATTCGACTCGGTCATCCTTTTCGTCTTCCTGGCCCATACTTGCCCAGGTATCCGTGACGACCAGATCAGCTGCCTCACTTGCTCCAGGATCCGCAGCCCAATTGACGTGACTGGAAGTCTGCTCTAACAACACCTCATTAGGCCGGTTGGTTTCCGGGGTAATCACGGTTAACTCAAAATCAAACAACTGAGCTGCGTTCATCCAGGAGTGGCAGACATTATTGCCATCACCAATCCAGACCGCCCTACGCCCAGTGAAATCCCCACAACGCTCCTGCCAGGTGAGCATATCTGCCAATAACTGGCAGGGGTGATAGCTGTCGGTCAGGGCATTGATCACCGGCACCTGGGAGTGCTCGGCAAATTTTACGACCCGATCATGCCTGGAGGTACGGATTACCACAATATCCACCATCCGCGAGATCACCCGGGCAGAATCTTCGATACTCTCACCACGACCTAGCTGGGTGTCCCTGGGTGAAAGAAATATCGCATGCCCGCCAAAATGAGCCATGCCGGTTTCAAAGGAAATACGGGTTCGAGTAGAAGACTTCTCAAAAATCATCCCCATCACCTGACGTTTCAAAGTGACCGGGTACTGACCATTTTTTAGCGCAGCCTTTAACTCGCCCGCACGGATAATTAATTGTTTTAACTCTGCGGGGGAAAGATCCTGCAAGGTCAAAAAATGGCGCACGGTCATTCCTGATTTACTCCACCTTCAGCTACAAATTCAATCACCAGCTGAGCGACTGCGTCTGCCAAGTCAGTGAGCTGCTCGGTGGTAATAATCAATGGTGGAATCAGTCGAATCACGTTACCTGCAACCACGTTTATTAGCAGTCCACGCTCAAGGGCGCGGGTGACCAGCTCACCGCAAGGCCGGTCAAGTTCTATGCCGTTAAGCAGTCCAGCGCCACGAACCTCAACCACTGCGTCACAGCCCTGTAATTTATCGGTTAGTTGCTGACGAAACTGCTGACCTTTACTGGCTACCTGAGCAGGGATGTCGTCAGCTTCCATAATCGACAGGGTTTCCAGTGCCGCACGGCAGGCTAGAGGATTACCGCCAAACGTACTGCCGTGATGGCCTGGCTGCATTAAATCCGTCGCGGCACTCGCCACCAGGCATGCGCCTATCGGCACCCCATTAGCCAACGCTTTGGCGATTGTCATTACATCAGGCATGGCAGGTGAAGTTTCACCAGCGCGCTGAAAAGCAAACCAGCTACCACATCGGCCCATACCAGATTGAATTTCATCCAGCATCATTAGCCAACCGTGTTGATCGCAGATCTGCCGTATCGAAGTTAAATAATCAGCACCTGGAACATTGACCCCACCCTCGCCCTGCACCGGTTCTACCAGGATCGCAACCACATCCGGATTGACCTCAGCCACCCGCCTGATGGCTTCAAGGTCATCAAAAGGCACCCGCACAAAACCACCAACCAGAGGTTCAAAACCTACATGAACTTTTCGATTGCCAGTCGCCGACAGGGTCGCCATGGTGCGCCCATGGAAACTCTGTTCGGCAACAATAATCAGCGGATTTTCGATACCTTTGGCATGGCCATGGAGACGGGCTAATTTAATCGCAGCCTCATTAGCTTCTGCACCCGAGATACCTAAAAATACCTGGTCCATACCTGATAGCTGGCATAACTGGTCAGCCAATGCTGACTGCAGTGGAATTTGATAAAGATTGGAGGTATGCACTAGCTGCGAAGCCTGATCTGCAATCACCGCGGCTATTTGTGGGTGGGCATGTCCCAGGTTACAGACCGAAATACCGGCAACTCCATCCAGATAACGGCGCCCAGTATCATCAATCAGCCAAACTCCTTCGCCTTTAACGAAGGAAACCGGTAACCGGGCATAGGTCGGCATCAATGTGTTTTTCGCACTACTAGCCATCATCGGCCACCTAAAATAGTCATCCAGAAAAGCAAAGGGCAGCGTGTATGCTGCCCCAGAGGAATTTTTGAATATAACATAGACAATATCAGGGTCGTCTAAATTTTCTGGCAGAGCATGGATGTCTAACATTGGATAGATGTTTTGGTTGACGCTGCCAGCACAAGTTTGCATGCTGCTTACTGAGACCAAGCCGTAACGACAATTTGAAACTTGAGGAACCTCTATGAACTACCGAGGCTCCAATAAATAAATAAATAAATATTGCCCAGTCGTCTTGAAGATGGCAGCAAGAAGCCAGATATAAGTTAAAGACCAATACCGTTTATAGCGGACTAAACAGACATATTGGGGGCACTAGTTAACGGGTATTTGCACACCGAACCCCTACCTTAGCCATAAACCTGGATAGGTCATCAGAAATCAACCAGAGCCAGCGAGACCAGTTGAATGCCATCTAAACCGACCACCCAGGATCATGACGACCTGGATTTACAAGAACAAAAAAGTGAGCTTAAACCACCGCCATTATATAAAGTGGTGCTGTTAAATGACGACTACACTCCTATGGAGTTTGTTGTTTACATACTTGAACACTTTTTTGGGTTAGGACGGGAGCAAGCGACACAGGTAATGCTCCACGTTCATACCAAAGGCAAAGGAGTCTGCGGGATCTATACCAGTGAAATTGCCGAAACCAAAGTAGCTCAAGTCAATGATTTTGCTCGTGAAAATGAGCATCCCCTGAAATGTGAAATGGAATCCGCCTGATATGCTCAGTCACGAACTAGAATTCACACTTAACCAGGCTTTTAAACAGGCTAAAGAGGATCGTCACGAATACATGACGGTCGAACACCTGTTATTGATGCTGCTTGACAGCCCATCTGCGGCGGCCATCCTAAGAGCTTGTGGTGCCGACCTGGAACCGTTAAAAAACGAAATCGACACCTTTATTAAGGAGCACTCGCCACTGATCGCAGATAACAATGACGATCAGGAAGTCCAACCAACCATCGGCTTCCAGCGAGTTCTGCAGCGCTCCATGTTCCATGTCCAGGCATCCGGTAAGCAAGAAGTTACCGGCGCTAATGTATTGGTGGCCGTATTCAGCGAAAAAGATTCACACGCGGTCTATCTACTCAATAAATACGGCGTCACCCGACTTGATGTAGTCGAACATTTGTCTCACGGCGAAGAAGAGAAAGAGAGTGGCGGCAGCCCTGCAGGCCCTAACAGTGAACCGGCTAGCGATGACGAGTCAAACAAATCTGCGTTACAGCAATTTACCGTCAATCTGAACGAAGAAGCCGAGCAGGGTCGGATCGACCCGCTAATTGGACGCGCCGCTGAACTCGACCGCACCATGAAGATCCTCTGCAGGCGGCGTAAGAACAACCCGCTCTATGTCGGCGAAGCTGGCGTGGGTAAAACCGCTATCGCCGAAGGACTGGCGCGTCGAATTTTTGAAGGCAATGTTCCAGAAGCACTCAGTGACGCCACCATTTATTCACTGGACATGGGTGCGTTACTAGCAGGAACTAAATATCGTGGCGATTTTGAGAAGCGCCTTAAAGCGGTCCTTAAGGAACTCGACGACATTGAAGGCTCGGTACTTTTTATTGATGAAATCCACACCATTATTGGTGCCGGGGCTGCCTCCGGCGGTGTTATGGACACCTCAAACCTGATTAAACCGATGCTTGCCTCGGGCAAACTTAAATGTATCGGGTCGACTACCTACCAGGAATATCGTGGCATTTTCGAGAAAGATCGTGCCCTGGCGCGCCGTTTTCAGAAAATTGATGTGCCGGAGCCGTCAGTACCTGAAACCGTGCAGATTCTTAAAGGACTTAAATCGGCGTATGAAGCTCATCACGGCATCCGCTATACACAGGCGGCGCTGCAAGGTGCAGCAGAACTTGCAGACCGCTATATCACTGAACGATTCCTGCCAGACAAAGCCATCGATGTGATCGACGAAGCCGGTGCTGCACAAAAAATCATTGCTGCCGGTAAACGCAAAAAGACCATCGGGCTTAGCGATATTGAAAAAATCGTTGCAGCGATCGCGCGGATACCCCCCAAACAGGTTTCCAGCACCGACATGGACAAACTCCGCACCCTCGGCCAGTCACTTAAAATGATGGTGTTTGGCCAGGATGAGCCTATTGATGCGCTTTCCAGTGCAATCAAGATGTCCCGTTCCGGGCTTGGGCCTCAGGAGAAACCGATCGGCTCGTTCCTGTTCGCTGGCCCCACCGGGGTTGGTAAGACCGAACTGACCCG
>JAESTY010000269.1 GCA_016763355.1 Immundisolibacteraceae bacterium | reverse complement strand
TTCAACCCGGGAATGGCGCGTGACCAGGTCGCCGACACGAAGTGACGCATGAAAAACTAGCTCGCCGCCGGCCCACATTCGAGACGGTAAGGGCACCGGTGGTAAAAAACCGCCCCGTTTCGGATGACCGTCAGCACCGAGGTTATTGCCGGGTGCGGCTGGTGGTGCCAGGCACCAATGTATGCCCAGCGGTGCGGCGTCTTCCATCGGCCAGAGTTTGTCGTAAAAAGTCGCCTGGAATCGTTCTATCAGTGATTCGGTGATCTGGTCAGTAACGGTTTCGGTGCTGCCGATCCAGGTTTTCAGGTGTGCCATATCCAGTTCAATGGCTTCAGGATCGCTCATGACAGCAGCTCCTGTTTGTTGATGATTGCTTTGGCCTGGGCAATCACCGGTGCATCGACCATGGCGCCGTCGACTGCGATAGCACTACCGGATTGGTTGGCAGCAAGAATTTTTTCGGCCCAGTTGATATCTGCGGTAGAGGGTGCGAACCCTTGTCGGGCCGGGGTGATTTGTGCTGGGTGAATCAGTAATTTGCCACCAAAGCCTAACTCGGCGCTGTGGCTGGCGTCGGCCTCAATCAGGGTGGCGTCATTGGTGGAGCTGGTCACCCCATCAAGCGGCGGCACCAGACCGGCGACCCTTGAGGCGAGCACGATTTCAGCGCGGGCGTGCAGTAGGGCCGTCTGGGTATGGGCCAGGCCAAGGTCGCTGCAATAATCGATTGACCCGAATACCAGTCGGTCGCAGCCAGGGGCGATAGCGCGAACCTGACTGACGCCGATAGCGGTTTCTATCAGCGCCAAAATGTTGTGTGTCGGATCGATAGCCTGTCGAAGTGATTGCAACGCCTCCAGGCTTTCAGCTTTTGGCAGCATCACGCCGTCAATGTTTAGCTCATTAACCAGTTTAATATCACCCTGATACCAGGGAGTGTCTGCGCCGTTAATGCGTAAATAGGTAGTCACTCTGGGGCGGTCTAGTTCGCTGAGGGCTTGTTTGACTTGTTTCCGTGCCAAATTTTTATCGGCTCCATCCACCGCATCTTCGAGGTCGATAATGATGGCGTCGCTACCGGCAGCCCAGGCTTTGGGGATGCGCTCTGGCCGAGAGCCAGGCACAAACAGTGGCAACGAAAACTCGGGCAAATCTGAAGCCTTGTTGGTCATCACAACGCCTAAAAGGAGCGGGGCAGTTCGAGAATATGTTCCGCTACATAAGCCAGTAGCAGGTTAGTGGAGATCGGTGCCACCTGATAAAGCCGGGTCTCGCGGAATTTGCGCTCGATATCGTACTCTTCAGCAAACCCAAAGCCACCATGTACCTGCAGGCATTCGTTGGCCGCAGCCCAGGAGGCATCGGCGGCTAAAAGTTTGGCCATGTTGGCCTGGTCACCGCAGGGCAGCTCAGCATCAAAGCGCTTGCATGCCTCAAAGCGCATTAAATTGGCGGCCTCAATGTTCACATAACAGCGCGCCAGCGGAAATTGCACCCCCTGGTTCTGGCCAATGGGACGGTCGAAAACTACCCGTTCACGGGCATAGGCGGAGGCTTTTTCAAGAAACCAGTAGCCATCGCCGATGCATTCAGCGGCGATCAGGGTGCGTTCGGCGTTGAGGCCATCGAGGATGTAACGAAAGCCTTTGCCTTCTTCGCCAATCAAGTTGGCCGCAGGAATTTCCAGGTTATCGAAAAACAGCTCGTTGGTTTCGTGGCCGACCATATTGCTAATCGGTTTCACTTCCATGCCATTGCCGATCGCGGCTTTCAGGTCAACGATGAATACGGATAGCCCCTCAGTTTTGCGTTTGACCTCGGCCAATGGAGTGGTGCGGGCCAGCAGAATCATCAGGTCGGAATGTTGCACCCGGCTGATCCAGACCTTCTGACCATTAATCACATACTTATCGCCTTTGCGTTCGGCGGTGGTCTTGAGTTTGGTGGTGTCGGTGCCGGTGCTGGGTTCGGTCACAGCCATCGATTGCAGGCGTAATTCACCAGAGGCAATTTTCGGTAGATAGTGCTGCTTCTGCCGCTCGGAGCCGTTACGCATTAATGTGCTCATGTTGTACATCTGGCCATGGCAGTGGCCGGCGTTGCCACCGGAGCGGTTGATCTCTTCCATCACCACCGAGGCTTCACTGAGCCCGAGTCCTGAACCGCCGTACTGCTCTGGAATCATCGCCGCGAGCCAGCCGGCCTCGGTCAGGGCATCGATAAATGCTTCGGGATAGGTTCGGTCGGCACCATGCTGTCGATGGTACTCAGCGGGAAATGTGGCGCAGAGTGCGCCCAGGGCCTCTCTTATGTCAGCGTGTATTTCAAAGCTTTGGCTTTTCAAAGGTGGTTTCCGTTTCGGCTAATCATCGGTAAAGGCGTCAATTTCGGCCAGGATTTGTTCGCTGTGTTCACCCAGAGTCGGAACCGGATCCATGCGAGGTTGCCAACTGTTGCCGCTTATTGGAGTCAGGGCAGGCACTGCACCTGCAGGCGTGTCGATCTGGCTCCAGCGTTGCCGAGCTGCCAACTGCGGATGATCCCAGACCCCCGCCATGTCGCGCACTTCAGCGGTGCCGATGTCGGCTTGTTGCAGCAATGACATTGCCTGCTGTTTGCTCAGGCTGCTAAGCCGGGAACGAATAATGGGATCAATTTCATCGCGATGATCAGCTCGGCCAACATTGCCCTTAAAGCGCGGATCATCGGCCATTTCAGGCTGCTCCAGCACAATTTGGCAAAAAGCCGCCCATTCACGATCATTCTGTAGACCAAACAGGATAACGCCGTCGGCGGTCGGAAAAGGTCCGTAGGGATAAATAGTGGCGTGCCCGGCACCCGCCCGCGGCGGTGGTTCTGCGCCATCAAGCGAGTAATAGAGTGGGTAACCCATCCATTCGGTCATGGCTGCGAGCATAGATACATCAACATGATCACCCAAGCCGGTGCGGCCGCGTTTCAGCAGTGCCGCCAATATGGTGTGATAGGCAGTGACGCCAGAGCAGGTATCGGCAATCGAGAGTCCGGCCTTGGCTGGGGCTTCTGGGGTGCCGGTAATAGAGAGAAAACCCGCCTCGGCCTGAATCAACAGGTCATAGGCTTTTCGAGTTCCATAAGGGCCATCGCCACCAAACCCGGAGATCGAGCAGGTCACTAATCGGGGGTTGATTGCTCGTAACTCAGCGGGGTCCAGGCCTAATTTTTCTACAGCCCCAGGGGCAAGGTTTTGAATGAAAACGTCGGCCCTGGCAATGAGCTTACGTAGCTGTCGAACTGCCTCAGGGTCTTTCAGGTCAAGGGCCAGACTTTCCTTTGAACGGTTACACCAGATGAAATGGCTGGACTGGCCGCGAGCTCGGGTGTCGTAACTGCGGGCAAAATCACCGCCATCGGGCCGTTCAACCTTAATCACTCGTGCGCCCTGATCGGCCAGTAACCGGCTGCAGTAGGGGGCTGCAATTGCCTGTTCAATGGTGACTACCAGGTAGCCTGCCAATGGTAGGTGTGGATCACTTTGTGGTGACGAAAGAGTTGGTTCTGATGAGGACATGATGGGTTTAAAACAATCGTAGTTGCTAACCGGGATATTACGGTTAATGGTTAATGATGAATAACCTGAGCATGTCACCCATTACAACATGGTCTCTGGTTTTTTTTGAGATAAATATCGTCAGATAAGATTCGGTAGAGCACCACCCACCAGGGCAGCTGAAGTTCGAACAGTGAAGTCGGTGTTTACAGGAAACCCGGCGTTTAAAAAGGGTTTAAATTTCTTCTTTCCAGTCTTTCAGTTTTAAGGTTAATGCGGCTGAATATTTCGCAAATGGTTCGCTAGGGCCCATCAATTTTTGGGCTTCTCCCGGGTTGCCATTAAGCGCGAGTTCAAGAATTTTACCCCCCTGCTGGTGAAATTTGGCGTGCAAATCGAACGCCTCTTTGTAATGGGGAGATTGTTTGGCCTGCATGTTGAAGAAAATAATGTTCTGGGATGTTTTTATAGCTGGTTTGGTTGTGACATTGATGACGAT
>JAESTY010000268.1 GCA_016763355.1 Immundisolibacteraceae bacterium | reverse complement strand
GACGCGGTGATTGCCATGTATCACGACCAGGGCCAGGTGGCGGTTAAAACCGCCGTGTTTGAAGGTGCCTGCTCAATTTATTTGGGGCTGCCTTATATACATCTAAGTATCCCCCACGGCAGTGCCTACGACATCGCCGGCAAGGGCGTTGCCCAGCACCAGAGCATACTGGCGGCCATGACCACGGCCGCCGCCCTGGCCAGTGGCAAAGGTTTTCTCAACCAGGACGCAGCATGAGCTACGAATCCATTCTCTACGAAGTTAAGGGCCCACTCGGCCTGATCACCCTGAATCGCCCAAAAAAACACAATGCGGTCTCACTCGGCATGCTCGACGAGCTCCATCATGCGGTTGATCGCGCCAGCGCCGACGATCAGGTGCGCGTGATTGGTTTTACCGGGGCCGGCGAAAAATCCTTTGCCGCCGGCTCTGATCTGGGCGAAGTGGTTGATCGCGACCTTAAAAAAGCCCTCGAACCAATTGTTCAGGGATTAGCCGAAAAGCTTGAACGGGCCAGCAAGGTCACCATCGCCGCCATTAATGGCATCTGCTTTGGTGGCGGCCTGGAAGTTGCCCTGGGCTGTGATTTAAGACTTGCCAGCCACAATGCCCGTTTTGCCACGCCAGAGGGCAAACTTGGCATTATTCCTGGCGGCGGCGCTACCCAGCGACTACCCCGCTTAGTTGGTCGCGCCTGGGCACTGGAAATGCTCATCATGGGTGAACCCATAGACGCCGACCGAGCCCTGCACATCGGCCTGGTGACACGATTGGTCGAGCAAGCAGAGCTACTCACCGAGCTCCAAAATATGGCCGAACATATCGCCGAATTTGCACCCCTGGTGCCCCAGTTTATGAAGGCGATGGTCAACTACGGTATGGAAGGCAGCAGTAGTGCCGGCCTGGCGCTGGAAAAATTTGCCCAAAGTGCACTTTGCAGCACGGCAGATAAAGCCGAAGGGCTGGATGCGTTTTTAAATAAACGTCCACCAGACTGGCAAGGTAAATAGCCGCCTCTGAGAACACTCATAAGCCTGTGTACAAACTCGTCGTCTATGTTCCTGAAAGCCAACTCGAGCAGGTTAAATCAGCTCTGTTTACCGCGGGTGCCGGCAAAGTTGGAGATTATGACCAATGCAGCTGGCAGACTTCAGGCACAGGCCAGTTCCGCCCGCTTGCTGGCAGCAACCCTTTTATCGGCGAACTCGATCAACTGGAACAGGTCACTGAGTATCGGTTAGAAACAGTCGTTGAAAACCATCATATTGAATCTGTGATCAAAGCACTTTATCAGGCACACCCATACGAGGAGCCCGCTTACGACTGCTGGCAGGTTGAGGATTTCAGCCGATTAAAACCCGTTAAATAAACAATACTGATTTATAAAAATACAATTGTCAGCGAGAGGGGAAAAAAATGGATAGCAACATAGCTTCCGCAGGAGAAAAAAACTGGTCGGCTCCGGGCCCCGGTCCCTGGGGGCTGGAGAGCTCGCACTGGAGTATGCCGATGTCGGTCTACATGAGCGAAATTTTCCCAAAGGCAATGCCTGAGGGTTTTAGTCGCTGCGCCGAGCGTTACGGCCTGCTCATCGAAGGCATGCGAATGGTGGTTATCGACCATTTTCTTTACATACAGATTATTCCCATCGGCGCACCGATCGATGCCAAAGGGCCACCGCCGAAATGGTTATTCAAACTGGTCCTAAAACTACACCCGGCACTGCGTAAACGGATAAAGCGTAGTGCGCAGGTGTTAGCCGAACGCACCTGGAGCCTCGAAATCGACGAGTGGAACCACTCCATCAAACAAGATCTGGTTAGCCGTAATCAAGCTCTGCAGGCGGTAGACCTGGCTCGCCTGGATAATGCTGAACTATTCGACCATCTCGACGAATGTCGTGACCAACTTCACCACGCCCTGGTAACTCACCACTCCTTAACTGCTAGCACCGCAGTGCCACTTGGACGTTTCCTGGTTAAAACTGCCTCCTGGACCGGACTGCCCGACCATCAGATTTTAGGTTTGCTACAGGGTGTCTCTCCCAGCTCTATAGGCATTACAGTCGAATTACAGCGGGTGCAGGCTGCGTTAAGATCAGATAGCGAAGCAATCGACTGGCTTCAATCAACCGACGACGCTGCTAAAACTTTACAGCGCTTGCTTGACGCTGAGGGTGAACTCGGTGAGGCGATGCGCGCCTATCTGGATATCATCGGCAATCGTCTTGGTACCGGCTATGACGTTGCCGATCGTCGTGTGATTGAAGTCCCCGATGTGCTACTCCGGGGTTTAGCCTCTGGTTTAAAGCATGGTCACCTGGTAGTAGATTTACAACCTAAAATCGATGCGGTTCGTCACCAGGTGCCAGCAGCGAATCAGAGTGAATTTGATCAGCTGCTTGCCGACGCCCAGCTAACCCACGAAATTCGCGACCAACGCATCATTCTTGGTGATTCATGGGCCACCGGCCTGACTCGGCGGGCCCTGCTCGAAGTCGGCAAGCGGCTGACGGAATCAGGCCAGATCGACGAGCCAGAAGTTGCTATTGATATCAGGCACGCTGAAATCGGCGCGCTGCTGAACAATGACGCTGGGCCCAATCGAGAACTTCTGACGCAACGCCATCAGTCGAGGCTCAACGCACGGATTGAAGATATGCCGCCGTTCCTGGGCAGCGAACCGGGTCCACCTCCTCCAGATGACTGGCTACCCGGTGCAGCGAAAGAAATTATGTCTGGCATGGGCAGTTTCCTCAACGGCAATATGGGTTCACCTGTAGCTGAGATCAGTTCAGCGACTGACGACAAAACATTATCCGGTTTAGGAGCCAGCGGTGGCGTGATCGAAGGGCCCGCCAGAGTTATTACCTCTCCGGAACAGATGAATCAGATTCAACAGGGTGATGTGCTGGTGGTCGCCAGCACATCACCGGCATTCAATGTGGTGTTACCGCTACTATCCGCCATTATCACCGAACGCGGCGGCATGCTCTGCCACGCCGCGGTGGTTGCCCGTGAATATGGTATTCCCGCTGTAGCTGGCGCACCCAATGCGCTGCGTAGAATAGTCAACGGCCAGCAAGTTCGTGTCGATGGCACCAGCGGCAAAGTAACACTTTTGTGATCTCACCAACGCCGCTTAAAGAAGCCACAGAAGAACGGCTTTATGGCGGCAAAGCTGCCCAATTAGCAATTGCGCTACAAGCTGGTTTACCCGCACCCGATGGCCTTGCACTCAGCGCAGAGTTTGTCGAAGCGGTTTATCGGCGTGACCCACTAGCGCTCAACCTGATCGAAGATTACTTCGAACAGATCAACTGGCCAGTGGCGGTGCGCTCATCAGGTATCGGCGAAGATGGCGCTGATAGCAGCTTCGCCGGTCAACACGATACCCTGCTCAATGTCATCGATGCTGATCAGGCAATTGCAGCTATTTGTCAGGTTCGCGAATCTGCTCACAGTGACGCCGCTCTTAAATACCGCGAACGGATGGGGTTACCAACCGATGTAGAAATCGGCGTGGTCATTCAGCGCCTGGTCAATCCAGACTGTTCCGGCGTGCTATTTACTCGCAACCCGATCACCGGTGCCGACGAACGGGTGCTAGAAGCCGCCTGGGGATTTGGCGAAATCGTGGTTTCAGGCCTGGTAACGCCAGATCACTACCGCTTTGAGTCAGACGGCACCCTGGTTGAAGCAACTGCCGGCTACAAAGATATCCTGCTAACAATGCGCCCCGATGGCGGTCTTGATGAACATCCGGTCGAGCCCGACAAAATTGAACGCCTCTGCGTTAGTGATGAACAACTTAAAGCCCTCAATGACCTGGCCAAGCGATGCGAAAAGCTTTATGGCGGCGAACAGGATATCGAATGGGCATTTGCAGGCGACGAACTTTACCTGTTGCAGCGCCGCGCAGTGACCGCAATCGGAACTGCCTCAACAGAAAAACCCACTAAGACCATCAGCCCAGAGAGACCCGCCGCACCCAATAGCGCTCATCCGCCTCGGCGTTTTTTTATCGGTCTGCTATTAGCCGCCGGCCTGGCACCACTGAATTCCACCATGATCGCGGTCGCCCTGCCTGCCATCGGCATCCATTTTGGCGCTGCGCCGGCAGACCTCACTCAATGGCTGGTTACCAGCTATTTAATGCTTTGTCTGGTGATGCAAAGCCCTGGCGGTAAGATCGGCGATTTATGGGGCCGCTCGCTCGCACTTCAGTTGGGCCTGCTGTTTTTCTTTCTAGGTTCGGTCGCCGGCGCTTTTGCCTTCTCTATGCCCATCCTGATAGGCGCACGGTTACTGATGGCACTCGGCGGCGCATTGCTTTTACCTGCGGCCATGGCAGCAATGCGCAATGTGGTTGCTGCAGACCAACGGGGCCGCATATTTGGCATGCTCGGCGCAATCCTCGGTTTGTCGGCAGCCATCGGTCCGCCATTAGGTGGCTGGCTAACCCAGCAGTTTGGCTGGTCGTCAGTATTCTGGATTAACGCGCCGGTGATCATCGCTGCTGCCCTGCTTACCCGGGGCCTAACCCTTAAGACTGAAGCTACCCAACTAAAACCGAAACTTGATCTGCTGGGCATCGGACTGTTAGCCAGCACCCTGCTCAGTGCGGTCAGTGTGGTTCACCTGGACGGCACCACTCAGCTTGCGGCGGCAATTGCTAGCCTGGCATTCCTATGGCTATTCGTGCGTCTGGAGCTTCGAACTGAACAGCCGGTACTCGATCCACGCATGTTTAAACGACTGCAATTCAGTGCCGGGCTTGGGGTTGGAAGTGTGCAGAATTTCTGCATGTACGGCATGCTGTTTCAAGTGCCCTATATGCTGCAGAACCTGCATGGCCTGGGACCAACAGTAGCCGGACAGATGCTGTTAGCTATGACTGCTGGCATGGTGATCTGTTCGCCGATTGGCGGACGTTTCGCAGATCGATTTGGCGCCCGACTCTCGGTGTTATTAGGTTCTTCTCTGGGATTGGTGGCCATGGCTACCCTGTCGATGGGCCAGCCCTGGGATCAGCCCACTGCGCTGGTGCCCTGGCTTATTATGCTCGGAGCCGGGTTGGGGTTTTCAACCGGGCCATCGCAGGCCGCTGCATTAAGTGCAGTCGATCCTCGTCACAGCGGCATGGCCTCAGGCGCACTGAGTATGTTCCGTTATGTGGCCAGTGTTTCGGCGATCACCCTACTCGGCGTACTATTAGCGCTGGCCGAACAAAACCCTATAGCGCTTTATCAATCCGGATTCTGGATCTACGGGGCTGGTTTTTTGATTACCGGACTATTGGCGTTCGGGCTGCCGAAACACGGCGTTACTGGTCATTAAAATAGAACTAGTTAAATTGTTAACTAGGAAAACCTGAATACTCTGACATATATCTAGCTTTACTAGTATTTACCTGGGAGAGGCAAGCCATGGGAATTCGTACCGGCGAACAGTACATAGCCAGTTTAAAAGATAACCGCCGAATTTTTATCAACGGTGAAGAAGTCAACGATGTCGCTGACCACCCGGCCTTTAGTGGCCTGGTGCAGGAACTGGCCCGGCATTACGACCGTTTTCATGATCCGGAAAAACAGCCGATCTACACCTATGCTTCTCCCAAGGACGGTGCCCCGGTCAGCAACTCTTATTTAATGCCTGAAAACGCCGAACAGATGGCCCAGCGGGTACGGGCAGAAACCGAACGCAAAGCCGACACTTTTGGCATGATGGGACGCATGCCCGACTTCATGAATGCTTTCATGACCGATGTGGCCGCGATTGGGTATCTGCTGGGCTATAAAGATAAACGCTTTGCCGAAAACGCCTGGCGCTATTACGAATATGCCCGCGACACGGATATCTGTTTCACCCACACCCTGGCAGACCCAAAAACCGATTACACCAAAGAGGTCAGTGAACAGCGCTCGGTGCGCATCGTTGATCAGAACAGTGAAGGCATTATTGTCAGCGGCGCTCGCATGCTCTCTACGTTGGCGCCGGTCAGCAACGAAATTTTTGTCGGCGCGTTTATGCCGCGCACTCCCGCCGAGGCGGCCTATGCGGTCAGCTTTGCGATTCCAGTTGCTACCGACGGCCTGAAATTTATTGCCCGCGAGCCCTACGCTACCGGAAAGTCTCTGTTCGACCGGCCACTCAGCGAGCGTTACGACGAAGGCGATGCCATCGCCCTGTTTACCAACGTCTTGGTGCCCTGGGATCGTGTGTTCGTGGCCGGCGACATATTGCCCCATAACCTGATGATGCCTAGCTATCCCGGTTTTCTGTCACTGCAGGCCAATATTCGCGGCCGCGCCAAATTGCGTTTCATGACCGGTCTGGCGAGCAAAATGGCTAACTCACTAGGGCGCAACAAGCAGGCCCGCTATCAGGAGATGATTGGTGAGTTATTGTCGTTCTGCGAAATCGCCGATGGCCTGATCAGCGCCAGCGCCGATGAAGTGCTGCGCAACTTCCTTGCCGCACAGCGTAACAATAACAACCCTGATTTCGTCCTGCCGGATAACCCGGACGCGGCGCTATTTTCCATCCCCAATAGCGGCATGGTGGCCATGTCCGCTCTGCGCACTTTTTTTCCGATGGTCAACACCAAGGTCAACGATGTGGTGCGACTGATTGGCAGCAGTAATTTAGTGATGGCACCCACCGAAGCCGACTTCGCCAACCCGGAACTGGCCGCAGAACTGGAAAGCTATATCGCCGGGCCGGACATGAGTGCCAAAGAGCGGGTACGAGTGATGAAACTGGGCTGGGATGCGATCGCCACCGAATTTGGCTCGCGTCAGGAAATTTACGAAATCTTCTTCGCTGGCGACCCAGCGATGGCACGGATGATGTACTACAACACCCCCCGCCGATTCGAATACGAAGGCCAGGTCGATCAGCTGCTGGCCCAGAGCGAAGCCCTGCAAGCCGACCGAATTTCTAATTGACGCTTTTTGATCACCCGGTAACCCAACGGAGAAAATAATGGTATCGAAAACCCAATCCAAAGACGGTGTTGAACTGGCCTGGAGCGCAGCGGGCACAACCAATCCAGACCAACCAGCTCTGGTGTTTATCCACGGATTTGCTGGCGACATGAACCAGTTTACTGACCAGGTTGAACAGTTTGCCCCGCAGCACCGGGTAGTCCGCCTGGACCTGGCCGGTCATGGCCAGTCGGGCCACGACCGAGCTCAGTGGGGAGTAGCCGCGTTCGCCGATGATGGGATCGCGGCAATGGATGCTGCAGAGGTGGACAAGGGCATTCTCATTGGCCATTCCATGGGCGGTATTGTCATGCTCGAAACCGCTAATCGTTATCCAGACAGAGTCGCCGGACTGGTAGCCATCGATACATTACAGAACATCGAGGCATTATTCCCACCCGGCATGCTCGACCAGCTGGTAGAAGGAATGAAGCAGGCTTATGCACCGACCATGGAAGGCTTTGCCCGGGCACTCATGATTGAAGCCACAGACCCGGCGCTGGCAACCCGGCTGGTTAATGAATTTATCGCCATGAAACCGGAAAGTGCCATCGGCATCATGTCCTCGCTAACATCCATTGAAGTTCTGCCCCTGTTCGAGAAGCTCAACCTGCCCTTCTATGCGATCAACTCCGACATGCAACCGACCAACCGAACCGCACTAGAAGGTTTCCTTAGTCGGGTCGAGGTCGAGGTGCTCGAGAAAGTTGGCCATTTTCCACAACTAGAAGTTACTGAACGATTTAACCAGGCGCTAGATCGCGCTATCAAATTCATGTAAATGGATCATCCCCCAACGATAGAAGTCTAACTTGGAGCCCGCTTCTAGAACTGGTTGGTTAACACTGACCAGTCCCTCAACTGGACAGTCGTTTAGTTTTAACGGCACACTAGCGACCAGCGGTTGATGGTGGTTTTGGGGAACCTCAATTAACTCGCCACTAACACACCCCTAGCACTCTCTGAGTTGAACACCACCCAGGCTGCTTATTTTTAGCACTTTACATTTATTGAATGAGAATACGATGCTGACTAAAGACGATATTGTTGGTTTTTCCGCCATGATCCCTACCCCTTGCCTGCCCGGCAAAGAAGGTTGGGATGCCGAACACTCAGTAGACCTGGACGAAACCGCACGCATGGTTGAAAACCTGGTCAAGGATGGCGCTGGCAGCTTTGCGGTCAACGGCACCACCGGCGAGTGTGCAGCGCTGTTATGGGAAGAAAAACTTGAATTCAACAAGTGCATCATTGAAACCAACAAGGGCCGTATTCCAGTTTTCTCTGGTGTCACTGCGCTGGGCACCAAAGAAACCGTTCGACAGATGAAAGCCTTCAGAGACATAGGTGCTGATGGTGTCTTCGTTGGCCTGCCTTTATGGCAGACCCCGTCCAACGAAATGATGGTGCAGTTCTGTGCCGATCTGGCCGAAGCCGTGCCAGATATGCCAATCATGATCTACTCCAACCCGATGTTTTTTAAGAGCACCTTTCCAGTTGAATTTTGGGAAGGCGTTGGTAAACGCTGCCCAACCGTGATCACCAATAAGTTTGTTGGCAACATGGCCGACATGCCCAATGTTTATGCTGATCTTGAAGCCAGCATGGATGCCGCACCTAACGTAGCTTTCCTGCCGATCGACTTCCTCGTACCAATGGCTTATGAGGCAGTGGGTGATCGCATCAAAGCAGTTTGGTCTACCAGCTGTTCGATGGGCCCTGAACCGATCATCGCGATGGTTGATGCACTAAACGCCGGTGACAAGGCGACCATGGGCAAAATCCTCCATGATATGCACGGCATGCCTAATCCTATTAAGGACATCCGCGAATTTCCAAAATTTAACGTCCAGGTCGAGAAGACTCGCACCAATGCCGCTGGTTATGTCAAAGCCGGACCGATTCGCGCGCCTTACCAGTACATGCCGGATGACTGGCGTGAAACCACCGTTGCCTCTGGCAAAGCCTGGGCCGAATATTGCAAAACCTTTCCGCCAGCTCCTTCACGCGGATAAGTAGCGGTTACAAGACCTAACTACAATAGACAAAGAAAAGCCGGCAAATGCCGGCTTTTTTTGTAGTGCTTCAGAATTCATACCGATTAGGTGGGGCACCCGCCTCCCACATGTTGATACCTGTTGTTAACTTTACGTATCAAACCAGATGGTGATTCTCCTGGTTCTCTAATCAGCGCCATCATCCTAAAGCACCGATATTATTAGTAACCTTTGCCGCAGGTTAGTTCCCCGGTTTAGCCTAATATTTGAAATTATTTCCTCACCGCAACCCCAGCTACATCATTCAGTGATTTCGATAGTTCTCCTTTTCACAAGGCATCACAGCCGACACCTTCCTACAGTGACTAACGAATCGTTACCCGCTGCTAATCATTAAACTGCTGCTGCGCTATTAAAGTAGAAATAATGAAAGCAAACGACCGGCCGATGCAATAGAAACAAGCCAGTAATTACGTTAGCAGCGCCGGAAAGCGCTGGTACTATCTAGCCATCGGATGTCGGTCTCAAAGGAGTGCTCACTATGCGAACTGCGGTTGCCCAATTCGAAATAGAACATCTGGGCTTTCTTGACCCTGCTGGCGATCTGCTTGGCGAGTTACCGGCGGACATCGGTAGCCTCGAACAGATTAAACGCGGCTACCGACTGATGGTATTAACTCGGTTGTTCGATACCCGCGCGGTTAACCTGCAACGCACCGGCCAGATGGGGACTTTTCCATCATCCCTGGGCCAGGAGGCAGTCACTGTTGGTTTCAGCCTGGCGATGCAGGACGACGATCGTTTCCTGCCTAGCTATCGCGAGCATGGCGCCCAACTCTGCCGCGGCGTCACGCTGCTAGAACAACTACTTTACTGGGGCGGTGACGAACGCGGCAGTGATTTTCAGGGCCCCCGAAAAGACTTTCCGCTGTCAGTGCCGATCGCCACTCAGTGCCTGCATGCCACCGGCATTGCCACTGCCATCAAACTACGCGGCGAGCAGCAGGCTGTGGTGGTTTGTTGTGGCGACGGCGCCACCTCCAAAGGCGACTTCTACGAAGCCATTAACGTGGCCGGTGTCTGGAATTTACCGGTACTGTTCGTTGTGACGAATAACCATTGGGCCATCTCAGTTCCACGCTCTGCACAAAGCAAAGCGGAGACTCTGGCACAAAAAGCAATCGCTGCAGGTATTGACTCTCTACAGGTAGATGGCAACGATCTGCTGGCCATGGAATATGCCAGCCGTCAGGCCTTAGAACGCGCCCGCGCTGGTGGTGGCCCTTTCCTGATCGAAGCATTGACCTATCGAATGGGCGACCACACCACCGCAGATGACGCCCGCCGCTATCGCGATGACGAAGAAGTTTCAAAATATTGGCAGCAGGACCCCATCCCGCGCATTAAAGCCTATTTAGTGGCTCACGCTGGCTGGAGTAAAGACGACGAAGAGGCCCTGCAGAACGATTGTAAACAGCAGCTTGAGCAGGCCGTTAAAGACTACCTGGCCACGGAACCACAACCCCCAGAGGCGATGTTCGATTACCTTTATGCCAACTTACCCGAAGCCTATGCCACCCAACGCCAGCAAGTCATAGACAAGGCCAGTACAAACCCTAACGGGGCTGACCATGAGTGAACAAACCCTAATCGAAGCGGTTAATCTGGCCCTGCTGCACGCCATGGAACAGGACGAAGAGGTTGTCCTGCTGGGCGAGGACGTGGGGGCTAACGGCGGCGTATTTCGTGCCACCGACGGTCTCCAGCAGCAATTTGGTCCCGATCGAGTAATGGACACACCGCTGGCAGAAAACATGATTGCCGGCCTGGCCATTGGCATGGCCGCCGAAGGACTAAAACCGGTGGCCGAAATTCAATTCATGGGGTTTATCTATCCGGCGCTCGATCAAATCATCAGCCACGCCGGAAGGTTACGTAACCGAACCCGCGGCCGCCTCAGCTGCCCAATGGTCCTGCGAGCGCCATTTGGCGCCGGCATTCACGCCCCGGAACATCATTCAGAAAGCACCGAAGCGCTGTTTGCGCATATGCCCGGCGTACGGGTGGTGATTCCTTCATCGCCAGGGCGAGCTTATGGCCTGCTGCTGGCCGCAATTGCCGATCCGGATCCTGTGGTGTTTTTAGAGCCCAAACGCATCTATCGGTTAGTCAAAGAAGAGTTCGACGCCAACCGCGAACCCCAACCATTAGACGTCTGCTTCACCCTGCGCAGCGGTGAAGACATCACCCTGGTGAGCTGGGGCGCTAGCGTGGTAGAGACCGGTGAGGCAGCCACACAGCTTGCTAAACAGGGCATCAGCGCCGAAGTCATCGACGTGGCCACGGTCAGCCCGATCGACATGACTACGATTCTGGAATCAGTCGCCAAAACCGGCCGTTGCGTGATCATCCATGAAGCGGCGCGTAGTGGCGGCATCGGTGCGGATATTGCCGCTGGTATTGGCGAACATTGTCTACTTGACCTGTTAGCACCGGTAATACGGGTGACCGGCTATGACACCATCGTGCCAATGGCCAGAATGGAACACCTTTACCTGCCCGCGGTTGATCAGATAGTCACAGCGGCGATTCAAACCATGGAGTTCGAATGAGCACTTTTAAGTTACCGGATTTAGGTGAAGGACTGGTAGAAGCGGAAATCTCTGCCTGGTTCGTCAATGTCGGCGACCACGTGGTGGTGGATCAACCCCTGGTCGCCATGGAAACCGACAAGGCGGTGGTCGATGTGCCGTCGCCCCAGTCGGGCCAGATCACCCGGCTATTTGGTGAGGTTGGAGATGTGATTGCCACCGGTGCCGGATTGGTGGAATTTGATGGTGCTGGCGCTGAAACCGAATCCAACGGAGATAGCGGTACCGTGGTCGGCGATATCGAGGTAGGTGATGAATCTGTCAGCGAACAGGCCACCCAAATTAAAGCCGGTGGCGGTGGTCTCAAAGCAACCCCTGCGGTAAGAGCACTGGCCCGGAAACATGATGTGGACCTGAGCGTGGTCACCCCCAGTGGCGCCAATGGCTCCATCACCAGGGCTGACATCGAAAGGGTCGCCGCTCTGCTAGACAAGGTCGGTCCGCTTGAGCTGCTCACCGGCGCGCGCAAAGTGATGGCAATGAACATGGCTCAGGCCCGAGATGAAGTGGTCCCGGCCACCCTGTTTGATGATGCCGACATTAGCGATTGGCAATCAGCCAGTGAAGCGACCGTGCGTTTAGTCCGTGCACTGGTAGCTGGCTGCCGCGCCGAACCCACTCTGAATGCCTGGTATGACAGCCATGCGGTCGGTCGCCGAGTCTTAAAGCAGGTGGATATCGGCATCGCTGTTGATAGCGAGCACGGCCTGTTCGTACCGGTGCTGCGTAATGCTGAATCTCTTGGCAACGACGAGCTTAAATCCGGGATCAGCGAGTTAATTAAGCAGACCCGAAATCGCACCATTGCCGCCTCTGAATTGCGCGGCCACACCATCACCCTGAGTAATTTCGGCGCACTTGGCGGTCGCTATGCCAGCCCGGTGGTGTTACCGCCGACAGTCGCCATAGTGGGCGCTGGCCGTAGCCGTGACGAAGTCGTTGCTCGGGATGGTAAACCAGTAATTCGGTGCATGCTGCCGCTGTCGCTGAGCTTTGATCATCGCAGCGTTACCGGCGGTGAAGCGACCCGATTTATGAATGCGATGATTGCGGATTTAGCATTAAGCGACTAACACCCGCTCAAGCCCAAACAAAAAAGCCGGCAAATGCCGGCTTTTTTTAAGAAATGAAAACCCCTTAACTCAATCCATTACCGCTGAATTTTTCTAGCTTAACGACTTCATCCAAGGGCTTACGGCTTTGCGGTGGCAACTCTTCATCGGCACCCGTACCCAAGACAATCATCATGGTAGGAATATAGTTACTCGGAATGTCGAGGATTTCGGCCACTGCATTCGGGTCAAAGCCAATCATCGGGCCACTATCAAGACCCTGGTCTTTGGCCGCATACATCAAACTCATCGCCGCCAGGGTGGAACCACGAATGGCTTCGTCACGCTGCGCCTGCTCGTTGTTGCCATAAATCTGCTGGCAGACACCGTCAACCTTTTGAATCACTTCATCTGGAGCACCGGCAAAGATCTGCGCCACATCCTGATAAGCATCAAGCTTGCCACAAACCACCACAACCGCTGAACATGCCGCTACCTGAGGCTGACCCCAGGCTGCGCCCTGCAAGCTCTCTTTCAGGGTCTGATCACGACTGACCACAAAACCCCAGTGCTGAAGATTGAACGAACTTGGACTTTTCACTACCGCAGCAAACAGTGACTTAAGCTGGTCATCACTGATGGTGGCGCTGCTGTCGTAATTCTTAACGCTACGACGTTGTTCGACTAATGCTGAAAATTCCATGGTTCCCTCCGGGGTAACTTCTATTGATTAGCAAACTAGCTATTAAGGTCTAGCTCAACAACCTCAACCTGAGTTGGCTTATTTTCTTCCAGGGTGGTCATCAGCCAGGCGCCGCACTCATCCATGACCGGGCTGGGGGCACCACAATAAAATGCCGTGCTATTCGCAGTAGAAACATCGCGAACCGCGTGCAAATGGCCAAGAGCCAAATAATTAAATTCACTGGCCTCGATCTGTGCCTCATGAATCGGTGAAGAGTTAATACAGTCGACACCGGTGGCCACCGGAATTCCGTGGCCCATACCAACATGCCAATTGCCGCCATTAAGCCCGGTTGGCACTCCATCGAGCGGCTGATTATCCGGCGTATGATCACGCATACCCTTGCCCCAAACTGCCAACTTCAACTGATCAAGCTCGACAGTCTGTCCGTGTAACTCATCTAACAAAGTGACGTTGGCAATCTGATTAAAATCATGGCGCAGATAAATAGCGTTATCAACCAAACAGTCGTGATTGCCGGGAATCATCACTACCGGAAAATCCAGCTTACCGAGCATTTCCATGGCCCAAACGACTGTCGGGTCGGCCGCCCGATTATGATCAAACAGGTCACCGGCCAGTAACATCACGTCCGGTTTGGCTGCGCTGATGTCGGTCAATAACTTCCCGAACAGATCACAGTAATATTCATGTTTGGCAATATTGCGATCACCACCGTAGTAATCGTAATCAAGGTGGATGTCGGAGCAGTGGGCTAACTTGAGGGTAGGGCGCATAACAAAAAATTAACTCGGAGGGACACTTCAGGCCGTCGGATAAATGGGATTAAACCTCTCTCTATTTCGATGCTCGACAACACCCAGTTTTTATTAATTCTATCGATCTGTCAGTGGAGGGTGCCGAACAACCGGGCCATTCTACACCGTGTCATAGCCATCGGCTAATGGCGGCACTGCTGGATAGCAAACCAGCCTGTTTCTATCCGGCGACGACTTCATCACTGTTTACGGGCTGACGAGTCCAGTGATTTAGCGGCACCATCAACAGCCCTAACACCACCAGAAACCCGCCCCAATAAATGAAGGCCTGCTCCAGCCCGACCGACTCGGCAATGCTGCCAACAATAAATGGCGCACTCAGGTGAGACAGACTCCAACCCGAGCCAGCAATTGCCAACGCAGTGCCCCGGTTACCGCCATGAGAAATTTCAGTCACCAATAGCTGATAAAACAGCATCAGTAGCCCGGCAGCAACGCCAATGAAACTCATCGCCACAATCACTACCTGGGGCCCTTCAATCTGAGCGGTGACAATCAGTCCAATACCAATGGTACAAGCGCCCAGAGCCGCCAATATTGGCCCTCGACCAGAACCAATCACCCGTGCCAGCATTAGCGCAGCAAAGGTCGCGCCAACCGCACGCAGTGACAAAATCGGGCCAATTTCATCCGGCGAAAAACCGGCATGCTCAAACAACAGCGGCAGAAAGGACTGACCCAGCGACACCGGCTGGGCGCAAACATAGGCACAGATCAGCGCGTAGTAGATCCGCCGTGTTTTCAGCAGCGGCATAAAGGAAGCAAACATGCCGCCCTGCTGTGGTTCAGAGTGTTTTTGCGAATCTGGCAGCATTAAACAGATAAACAGCGCCAGCAAATTCAGCCCGGTAAAAGTCAGGAAAACCGTTGAAAAATCAGTAGCCGCCAACAAAATGCCAGCACCCGCGGTACCGGTAATCTGACCCACACTCACTGAGGCATTGAGCCGCCCCATCTGCACACTTCGCTCACCTTCGAGCACACTAGCAATCGACTGGGATGCCGGCCAGAACACTCCGCGACCCACACTAATGGCGATCTGACCAAGCATCATCATCATCAACGAATCGGCCACCGAAAAAATCAGTCCACCAATCAGCGGAGATGCGCAGGCCAACAGCAGAGTGGCGCGACCACCCCAACGATCAGTCGCAGCACCACTGAGTAATCCCAGTGCAAACTGCAATAGCACCGGCAGCGCAAACAGGCTGCCAATCACCACCAACGAAAATCCCAGGTGACTGGCACACAGCGGTACCACTATGTGGCTCACACCGAGGCCGAAATTCCACAAAAAAACCGAACTAAACAGACGAAACGCGGTAGACATAATGAGGTTCTATGATGAGTTAGTAGTGATCAGACCTGAACAACTATCGATTCAGGCAGATCATCCGAAAATTAAAATGAGCAGCGGTTCAGAGCGGCCAAAACTTCAGCCCTAGCAACAAAAAGCTAACTGCTAACACGCCACACAACCCGGTAAGCGTGACCAAAACCACCGACATGCCCTGGTCACGCATACGGCTAACCCCACTATAGGCTCCGATGGCGGTGACGATTCCGGCAAATTCGCAGATAATTAGCAATGTCAGTAGCGGCAGTGTGGTGCTGCCATCTTCTAACGGTTGGCTGCCACGCAGAGCGATGAGCATCAAGGTGATGCCTAACCCCGACGCAATAAAGGCAAAGTTGTTGAACTTCATGGTTCGTGTAAATCCTTGGGTGTTCCGGTCACGATTGCAGGGTTGGAAAAATCTCCTCTGCAATCGCGGTCATGTTGGCACGGGTCATATCCGCCGGCAGGGTACCAAATTGCGTCTTCACCAGCGCGGTATTAAAACCTGCCAACTGCTGATATTCCTGCAACCGTTCTCGTACCGTGTTGGGACTACCGACAATAATCACCCCGGCATCGTTTAAAGATTCAATGGTCTGCGGCTTACCGATCATCTCTGGCTGAATTTTTTTATAGGATTCCAACGAGGTATAACCCGGCGGCAACAGCATCTCCAGCGGCATGCGCAGGAATTCGTTCTGAATTGCCTCGGCGTGGGGTTTGGCTTCACGCAGGGCCTGCTCATCGGTCTCGGCTACGTAAATAGTGGTCGACCAGGCGGTTTGATCCCAGCTGGCTTCATAACCACATTTTTCCGCCTCATCCCGGTATTGCTGAAAAAACCCAGCGACGGTTTTGATAGCACCCAATGTCTGGCAGTAGGTGTAGCGATTGCGGGCTGCCCAGGCGATGGTCTCGGCCGAACCCT
>JAESTY010000029.1 GCA_016763355.1 Immundisolibacteraceae bacterium | reverse complement strand
TCTGACACTCGCGATTCACAACGGTCGTGCGCACATTCCGGTTTTGATTAATGAAAATATGGTCGGCCACAAGCTCGGTGAATTTGTGTTGACGCGGACATACCGCGGTCACACGGCCTACAAGAAAGCCAAACGCTAATAGGCTTCTGATTATGGATACCAGTGCAAGATTAAGTGGCACCGATTTATCGGCGCAAAAGGGTCGTCTGGTCGCGGATCAGATCCGCGGATTGGCGGTGGAGCGAGCGTTAGAGATTTTAACGTTCAGCCCTAAAAAAGCTGCAGCCGTGGTGCGCAAGCTACTCGAATCAGCTATCGCAAATGCCGAAAACAACAACGGCGCAGATATTGATGAATTACGGGTTAAAACCATCTACGTCGACGAAGGTCCGACGCAGAAGAGATTTCGCGCCAGGGCTCGAGGCCGTGGCAATCGGATTTTGAAACGCAGTTGCCACATCAATATCGTGGTTAGCGACGACTAAGAGCAAGAGATCTGCTATGGGCCAAAAAGTAAATCCGATAGGCATACGCCTCGGTATCGTTAAGGAACACACCGCACGCTGGTACGCACAGGGTGGTGACTTCGCCGATAATTTAGTAAACGACATCAAAGTCCGTGAATATATTCGCGCCAAGCTAAAGAGCGCGTCGGTCAGTCGTATTGATATTGAGCGTCCGTCACAAAGTGCACGTATTGTCATACACACTGCTCGCCCGGGTATCGTTATCGGGAAAAAAGGTGAAGACATCGATCGCCTGCGTAAAGAGCTGACGGCTATTGTCGGACAGCCCGTTAACGTTAACGTTGAAGAGGTGCGCAAACCTGAATTGGACGCACATCTGGTGGCCGATAGTGTCGCGCAGCAGTTGGAACGCCGAATCATGTTTCGACGTGCGATGAAGCGTGTTGTACAAAACGCAATGCGTCTCGGTGCCCAAGGTATCCGAATTAACTTGGCCGGCCGTTTAAATGGTGCAGAGATTGCGCGTACAGAATGGTATCGAGAAGGTCGTGTGCCGCTTCATACATTCCGTGCTGATATTGACTACGGTACTGCTGAAGCGCATACCACCTACGGAATTATTGGTATTAAAGTCTGGATTTTTAAAGGTGAGGTTCTCAGAACTCGTAAAACCGTTAAAGCACAGGCAGAACCAGAAAACCAAAAGCAGGCTAACTAACCATGTTGCAGCCAAAGCGGACGAAATTCCGTAAACAATTTAAGGGTCGTAACCGAGGTCTGGCTCAAGTTGGCAATAAGGTCAGCTTTGGGGAGTTTGGTTTAAAAGCTATCGGACGTGGTCGTATCACCGCTCGCCAGATCGAAGCAGCCAGGCGGGCAATGAATCGGCACATTAAACGTGGTGGGAAAATCTGGATTCGAATTTTTCCCGACAAACCTATTACTAAAAAACCCCTCGAAGTCAGAATGGGTAAAGGTAAAGGCGCTGTCGAGTATTGGGTTGCCCAGATACAGCCCGGCCGTATGCTTTATGAAATGGAAGGGGTTGACGAGCAAGTAGCTCGAGAAGCCTTTGCTTTGGCCGCCGCTAAGCTGCCAATTAAAACTACTTTTATTAGACGGGTGTAGTCATGGCCGCAGCTGAATTGCGATCAAAAAGTGTGGATGAGCTCAAAGATATGCTCGGCAAAGCACACCGCGAACAATTTAATTTACGAGTTCAACGGGCGACCAGCCAGTTGGCTGATCCATCTTCCTTCAAGAAGGTTGGTCGGAGCATTGCTCGAATTAAGACAATTTTGAACGAGAAACGAACACAGGCTGAGTCATGAGCGAAAAAGAGACAGCTGGGCGTAAAACGGTCGGTAAAGTAGTTAGCACCAAGATGGATAAGTCCATTAGCGTTTTGGTCGAACGTCGTTTGCAACACCCGCTTTACAAAAAATATATCCGCAAGTCGAGTCGCTTCCATGCTCATGACGAGAACAACGAATGCAATGAGGGTGATCTCGTTGAAATCGTAGAGACGCGTCCGGTTTCTAAGACTAAAAACTGGCGTTTGTTACGAGTTCTGGAAAAAGCACGCGGTTAATAAACCGGTTCATATTCAATCGCTACGCATTACGCGGTAGCTAAGCAAGGGGCTTCGAGACAGCCATGATTCAAATGCAGACCATACTCGACGTTGCTGATAACAGCGGCGCTAAGCGGGTAATGTGTATCAAGGTGTTAGGCGGTTCAAAACGTCGTTACGCCGGTATTGGCGATGTGATCCGGGTGTCAATAAAAGAAGCCGCACCTCGGGGTAAAGTCAGTAAGGGTGAGGTGCATAAAGCGGTAGTGGTTCGTACTCGCAGTGGAGTGCGTCGTGGAGACGGGTCTCTGATTCGCTTCGATAGTAATGCGGTTGTACTTCTTAATGCGGCTGAGCAGCCTATTGGCACACGCATTTTCGGGCCGGTAACTCGTGAATTGCGTACCGACAGTTTCATGCGGTTGGTGTCTTTAGCACCAGAAGTGATTTAGGAAATTCGCTATGAAGAAGATCAAGGTAAACGATTCAGTCATTGTTATTGCTGGTAAAGACAAGGGCAAAACTGGACTGGTCACTAAGGTTCTGGAAAAAAGCCGGGTATTAGTAGAAGGCATCAATATGGTGAAAAAGCACCAGAAGCCCAACCCGAACGCAAATGAACCTGGTGGGATTATAAATAAGGCTATGCCTTTGCAGATTTCAAACATTGCTCTGGTAAATTCAGTGACTGGTAAAGCGGATCGTATTGGTATCAAGACGCTCGAAGATGGTCGTAAGGTGCGTTTTTTCAAATCCAACGGTGAAGTGCTCGACGCCTAGTTAGGCGTTGTAGTAATGAGAGACAGAACATGAATAGGTTAAAAGAAATTTATCGAACCGAGGTTATGCCAAAGCTGCAGGAACAGTTTGGCTACCAAAACGTCATGCAGGTTCCTAAAATCACCAAAATTGTGCTCAATATGGGCGTTGGTGCAGCCGCTGCGGACAAAAAGGCCATGATCGGCGCGCTAGCGGACATGACTCTGATCGCAGGGCAGAAGCCTGAACTTCGATTGGCCCGAAATTCTGTTGCTGGCTTTAAGATCAGGGAGGGCTGGCCGGTAGGTTGTAAGGTTACTCTGCGTAGCGAACGCATGTATGAATTCCTCGATCGGTTAATTAATATCGCTATCCCACGAATTCGAGATTTTCGTGGCGTGTCCGGCAAGTCGTTTGACGGTCGGGGCAACTATAATATGGGTGTTACCGAACAGATCATTTTCCCGGAAATCGAGTACGATAAGATCGAGAAAATCCGTGGATTAGACATAGCCATTGCAACGACAGCGCAAACCGATGAGGAAGGTCACGCCTTACTCACCGCCTTTCGCTTTCCTTTTAAAAACTAGCCAGCTAGCAAACAGGAGGCTGACAGGTGTCAAAGAAATCGGTGATTTTGCGCAATGAAAAGCGTAAGAAGGCAGTGGTGAAACACGCTCAATTAAGGGCTCAGCTAAAAGCGATGATCATTGATCAGACTTTGAGTTTCGAAGAGCGTGATGCTGCTGGTATTAAGCTGCAGAAATTACCTCGCGACACCAGTCAGGTTCGGGTCGTTAATCGGTGTCGATTGACCGGACGGCCAAACGGTGTTTATCGCAAGTTTGGTATGGCGCGTAGTCAGCTACGCGAAGCAGCCATGCGAGGCGATATCCCAGGAATGGTAAAGGCAAGTTGGTAGGCCAGCATTGCTGGTATGAAGCCGAACATTGGCTAAACAGAATACTTGGTAAGAAGAAAGGATTAATTCGATGACTATGAGCGATCCCATCGCCGACATGTTGACACGGGTCCGTAACGGGCTGGTCAGGCAAAAGGTAGAGGTGAGCATGCCTGGTTCAAAGCTTAAGGCTGCCATTGCCGAAGTGCTGAAGCAGGAAGGCTATGTAGAAAATTACAGTGTGGCTGATGAAGGTGCCGGCAAGAGTACTTTGACGGTAGAGCTTAAATATTACGAAGGCGAACCAGTCATTACGACTATCACGCGGGCCAGTCGTCCAGGACTGCGTCAGTATCGTGGTGCCAAGGAAATTCCAGCGGTTAAACGCGGGCTTGGTATTACAGTGGTCTCCACACCTCAGGGCATCATGACCGATCGCGCAGCACGTCGTGCTGGTGTTGGTGGTGAATTGCTCTGTTACGTCGCCTGAGGATTCTGGCATGTCACGGATAGGTAAGGAACCGGTACAGCTGGTCGGTGGTAGTGAAGCCACTATCGCAGACGGCGTAATCACGGTTAAAGGCCCAAAGGGGTCCATTCAGCAGGAAATTATCGGGGTGATTTCTATCGCTCAGGATGGCGACCTACTGAAGGTCTCTACTACTGAAGAAAGCACCTTTGCTGACGCCATGACCGGCACGGTTCGGTCGCTGGTCAGCAATATGGTCGAAGGTGTTACAGCCGGTTTTTCTAAAGAACTGGATCTGGTCGGTGTTGGTTATCGAGCTCAAAGTAAAGGCAGATCATTGAATTTGCAGCTCGGGTTTTCTCATCCTGTGGATGTTGACATTCCAGAAGGGCTCGAAGTAGAAACCCCGTCGCAGACCAAGATTATTATCAAAGGCGTGGACAAGCAGAAAGTCGGTCAGTTTGCTGCAAACGTTCGGTCAATTCGGCCGCCAGAGCCCTATAAAGGCAAGGGTGTTCGATATAGCGATGAGCACGTGCGTCGTAAAGAAGCTAAGAAATAGATAGTTCTGGATAGACTCGGTTTAGCCGTACAGGATATTAGTAAATGGATAAGAAAACTTCCCGATTGCGACG
>JAESTY010000028.1 GCA_016763355.1 Immundisolibacteraceae bacterium | reverse complement strand
GGTTAAATGCCAATCCACCGCTCTGTCCACCAAGGGAACTTCCGCTCTGAATTGCCTCTTGGGCCGCTTCGTCGTCACCCAGCACAAACACGCCGTCATCCCCCTGGCCAGGAATCGCATGCGGGGCCTGCGCAATGATTTGACCACTCTCGGTACCGCCGCCAGCCGCAAACCCACCGGCGTCGGCTTTTTCGCCCGTGATCTCACCACCTTCAGATGTTTGCCCTTGATCATTTGGGACTTCTCCAGAACCTGAAGCATCGCCCACCTGGGTGTCTGATCCAAACAGGAAGGCCGGCGGCCCCATCAGGGCACGAAAACTGTTGCCATCGTGATGGAAATATTGTTGCGGTTCTATGACGTGAGATTCATCAATAATGATGGCCCCAAATGCTGTACCACCATAAAGTCCATCTTCAGGGGCATCGCCGCCTGACAATCCGGCACAGCTACCTGCCTGGCAGGTCATCAGGGCGTAATGGGTACCGCGAATACCAATGGTGGCGTAAGGTGAATTAACTCGGTAATTGGCCTTATTAAGTTTACCGATAGCACCGGTGATGGTTCGAAAACCACCTTTCAGTAGACTCAGTACTGCCTTTTCTTCACCGTTTTGGTTACCTTGCCAACGATATTCATCGATTCTGAGAGTTGAGTCTTTGCGCAACGCAATTTGTGCACCGTCGTTGAATTTAACCTGCGCCCCACCTTTTTTACCCGTAGTTAAAGTATCACCCTGACGTACGTATGAACGACGTCGCAGTGACCGAACCGTGCCATTTTCACCGGTTGCGGTCAGCTGCCCCCGGGCACTGGTGATTCGACCAATCCTTTCAGCTTCGGTTACGGTTTCAGCGACAACCATTAAATTTGGGGGTGCCGGTGTCTTCGATAATGACGTTTCCGCCACCTCGGTTGCAGCCGGCAAGGTGAGCTTTGCTCCGGCTAACATCCTATTAGGATCCGCATTGATAAAAGCCTGCGGATTTTGAAATACGATCTGTTCCATCAATTGCAGACGTTTCGCCGGATTTGCTTCCAGCGCAGCAACAATTCGACCCAGCCATTGACCCGATTCTACTGTCCAAACACCAGAAACTTGCGCGTCGCTGGCGCTGGTAGTGGCCTGCATGACCCCAGAAAAACCAACCGCACCGGCAAAAGCGAAAGCGGCAAGGCGACGTGTACGTTTAGAATTCAAATTCTTCATAGTTCGTTACCCTTAATTAAAGTTGTAACGCACGTATCCACGTGCCTGAGTGCGGTCATAATCGTTGAGTCCAACATTCGAATCAGCGGTGGTATAGGTTAATTCCCCACCGAGCACAATCGCGTCGGTTAACAGATATTTAGCCCCAAGGGAAAGCATATAAAAGTCGTCTTCCCGGGTGATGGCCCCACTGCTGTTAACGAAGATAGCGTTTGCCTTGTTGTATTCGGTCCATTGATACATCGCGCTGGCATCAATGCTCAATTTGGCAGTGGGGAGAACACGTATGCCCCCGCGAAGGCCCGCAAACTCGCGATCGGCCTGTGATTGTGCGACATCACCACGCACGTCTGAATGCTCGACACCGACCCAACTACTACCAAAAATCACGGGATTTAGCCGCTTTACCCAGACCTCATCGTTAGTGACAACATGGGTAGCCCCTGCACCAACGGTTAGCTGCCAGGAATCACGAACCTCACTGGCCGCCCCCGGGTAGTGCATGTCTGCAAGCTGGGCAAACAGGGATACCTGGGTTGACCGGTTGACCGTACGCTGCCATTCGCCGTTAATGGCGAACATCTGCCTGAAGGTGTCGTCTGAGTCGCTTAGCAGGCCTTCTTCAAAGTTGCTTTCACCGACGTTATATTTCTGGCCTTGCAGACTGATACGATAACGGTCGGTGCCTTGCAGAAAACTCAATCCGGCGATTGCATTGATGTAGTTGGTATCAAATTCGTCGTCGTTTTCGTTATGACGTGACTCGACGTCGACACTGCTAAAAAATGAGCGTCCCGGGCTGAAGGGCTTGTTATAGGTGGCCCCACCGCGAACATAGCTAAATTTATCGGAATTTTCGCTGGAATTAGAGGTAAAAAACCCAAATAACAGCACGTCGTTGTCAGTCGACGACGCCACGTTGCTGTCATGTCCAACCCCAAGTTCAACATAGGCTGTTGATGTTGGCCGACAGCGCCCTTCACGCAGACGCATCGCATCGGTGAACCGTTGAATATTGGCCTGGACGTTGCCGGAGGGGTTCTGAGCCAATACTTCGGCAAACTCCTGCTGAGCACGCGAGTCTTCGCGCATCAAAAAGTAAGCTCTGGCGAGTTCGAGCCGCGCTCGTAAATCGTCCGGATTGGCTAACAACACCCGCTCAAGCGCGAAAACTCCCTGATTTAATGCGCCGCTATCAACCGCAGCAACCCCATAATAAAAATCAAATTCAGGATCACCTTCACCTAACTCTAGCTGTTTTAACGCGAGCTCCAGTACCAACTGCGTGTTGCCAGCCTCATGCGCCGCGCGCATCTGCGCAAGATCAAGCGCTGGTTCTGCCCAAACATTAAAAGACCCGGCGACCAGGGCTCCAACTAATCCAACCGCACATAACCTGGGGTTTTGTCGCATTATTTCGACCTCTGAGTGATGGTGTCATTATTTTTAGGAACATATTATAGGCTAGACCTATATCTGCAAAGTTACCGGCCGAACCCAACAAACAACAAAACCGCTAGTTAGCGGCTTTGTTGTAGAACTTATATCAGTCACCGCCTGATTTAATCAGGTCCATTTTTAATCAATCTTGTTTTCGTCTTCTAAAAGCGCTTTAACACTTAGTCGGATCCGTCCCTGACGATCAACTTCGAGGACTTTCACTTTGACGATATCGCCTTCCGAGAGTTTGTCGCTAACTTTCTCAACTCGCTCATTTGAAATTTGGGAAATGTGAAGTAACCCATCACGGCCCGGCAGAATGGTGACGAAAGCCCCAAAGTCCATCAGTTTAGCGACCTTGCCCTCATAAACCGTGCCGACTTCAACATCAGCCGCTATCTGCTCGACCATGCGCTTGGCTTCTTCGCCTGCGGCCCGGTCTACACTGGCGACGCGAATAGTGCCATCGTCATCAATGTCGATGGTAGCGCCGGTGGCTTCGGTAATCGAACGGATGGTCGCGCCACCCTTACCAATGACGTCACGAATTTTTTCGGGATTTATTTTGATAGAAATAATCCGCGGTGCATAGTCAGACATTTCCTGGCGCGGCTCAGAAATGACCGCATTCATGCATTCAAGAATGTGTAAACGCCCTTCTCGCGCCTGATCAAGAGCCACACCCATGATCTCTCCGGTGATGCCAGCAACCTTGATATCCATCTGCAACGCAGTGATACCGTTTTGTGTACCTGCTACCTTAAAATCCATATCACCGAGATGATCTTCATCACCAAGAATATCGCTGAGTACGGCAAAACTTTCGTCACCTTTGATCAATCCCATCGCAATGCCGGCAACCGCATCTTTTAATGGCACACCTGCGTCCATCAGAGCCAGACTGCCACCACAAACAGATGCCATCGAACTAGAACCATTGGATTCGGTAATTTCTGAAACAACTCGCAGGGTATAGGGGAAATCTTCACGGGTTGGTACTAATGCCGCCAATGCCCGTTTGGCAAGACGGCCGTGACCTAACTCACGTCGTTTGGTCACGCCCATACGACCGGTTTCGCCGACACAGTAGGGAGGGAAGTTGTAATGCAGCATGAAATTATCTTTATATTCCCGCTGAAGACCATCAATAACCTGACCGTCGCGTTCTGTACCCAGTGTGGTGGTCACAATGGCCTGGGTTTCACCACGGGTGAAGAGCGCAGAACCATGAGTTCGCGGCAACACACCGGTACGAATCGTAATCGGCCGCACATCGCGAGTAGTACGCCCATCAATACGGGGCTCACCTTTGAGGATGGTGCCACGAACCGTTGCACTTTCGATGTCATGCAGCGTTTCCAACGCTTCGTCTAAGGCAGCGCCGTCGTCTGCGTACTGTTCAGAAATTTTGCCGCGAAGCAGTTTTACTGCGTCCTGACGTTGGCCTTTGTCATGTATTTTGTATGCAGCTTCTACGTCGCTGGTGTAATCGGCAGTAACCTTCGCAATAACTTCCTGATCACGACTAGGTGCTTCCCATTCCCAGGCTGGCTGACGCGCCAGGTCTGCAAATTCGTTGATCGCGGTAATGACAGGGGCTAACTGTTGCTGACCAAACAGCACAGCATTAAGCATGACTTCTTCGTTAAGCTGATTGGCCTCTGATTCGACCATCACCACGCCAGCTTCTATTCCGGCAACGATCAGATCGAGTTCGGTGGTTTCCATCTGCTCAAGTGAGGGATTGACCACGTAGCTGCCGTCGATATAACCGACCCGAACTGCGCCAACTGGGCCCTGGTATGGACAACCGGAAATAGCTAACGCCGCAGACGCGCCTATTAGCGCTGGAATATCAGGATTAACCTCGTCATCGGCAGACATCACCGTGGCGACTATCTGTATCTCATTGACAAAGCCATCGGGAAACAATGGACGTACGGACCGATCGATAAGCCGTGAGGTCAGCGTGGCGTTCTCTGAAGGCCGGGCTTCACGCTTGAAAAATCCTCCGGGAATTTTACCCGCCGCATAATATTTTTCGATGAAATCGACAGTCAGCGGGAAAAAATCCTGACCGGCTTTGGGCTGTCGTCTACCGGTCATGGCCACCAGAACAACGGTTTCGCCCAAAGTTACTAAAACACTGTTGGCCTGGCGTGCGATCTCGCCGGTTTCCAAAACCAGGGTATGTTCACCAAGTTGAATTTCTTTTCTGATGGCTGTCACGGTATCTCTCTATGATGGATGTAACACTGATAAATCTGCTGAATTTGCCTGCCGCCTGACAATTATAGCTACCAGTCAGCAGATTACATTAGCGGAATTTATTTACGCAGGCCGAGGCTGCTAACCACTTCACGATAACGATTAACGTCTTTCTCTTTCAGGTAGTCCAGCAGTTTACGGCGCTGGTTTACAACCCGCAGCAGACCCTGACGAGAATGGTGGTCATGCTTGTGGGTCTTAAAATGGCCGGTTAAGTAATCCAGACGAGCTGATAGCAGTGCTATCTGCACTTCAGGGGATCCGGTGTCCGATTCGTCCCGTTGAAATTTCTTAACCACTTCTGCTTTGTTTTCTGCTGTTAACGACATTTCCTTCAACTCCAATAAAAATACATTTAATACAATTAATGTGTAGTCATCACTGACGCAATAACCGACGAGGATAGAGCAGACCTTCGACTAACTCGCCTACCCCCATGAACTCATCTACCAGGAACAAAGCAACCATGCCGCTATTATCAGGTTGCTGTAGTACCACCGACTGACCCATGTTCAACCGAACCGCATCAGCATCTGAGACCTGTTGTTTCGGCAACCCGGTTACTAATAGGTCAGTTGGTAACAATCTTTGAGCCAACTTCTGATCAGAACCAGCTAACTCTTCAAACTCAGTAATCGTCAATGCCTGGTCAAGAGTAAAGCCACCGCTAGCGATTCGCACAAGTTCGACCACGTGCGCACCGCAGCCAAGCTTTTCACCAAGATCAGCAATCAAACTGCGTACATAAGTACCTTTGCTACAACTGATCTCGAATTTTAGACACTGATCTGCCTGATTTTCCAAAATCGTTAAGTCATTCCTATCAACGACCTCAAACTGACTCACTCGAACCAGACGTGGCTTAATCTCTACGTCGATCCCATCTCGGGCATAATCGCAGAGTCGTCGGCCGTCAACCTTGATTGCCGAATATCGTGGTGGATATTGCTCGATTTCACCACGCAAACCAATCAGTGCAGCTTCGACATTTTCCTTGGACAAATCTGGCTCGACACCCGTGGAAACGATAGTTCCCTCGCGATCAGCAGTGTCGGACACCTCACCAAATTTCCCCACCACCCGATAGCGTTTATCCGCTTCGAGCTGAAACCTGGAAAATTTGGTTGCCTCTCCAAAGCAGATCGGCAATAGCCCGGTCGACAGCGGATCAAGCGTACCGGTATGACCGGCCTTTTTTGCCCGCAGCAGCCATTTTACTCGCTGTAGGGCCTGATTAGACGACATACCCTGGGGCTTATCCAGCAGCATCAAACCATCGAGATCACGCTTTACCCTGATGGGTTGTTCAATAGCGCCCATCTTTCTCCGCCGCATCTCTTAATAAACCGTCAATACGACTGGTACTCACCGGTAATTCATCAACCACGAATTCTAGAAAAGGCACCCGCTTACTATTTAAACGACGGGCAATTCCCCGTCGTAGAAAGCCCGCGGAATGTTGCAATCCATGCAGGGTTTCAGTGATATCCACATCACCCATATGGGTGAAATAGATAACAGCCCGATTTAAATCAGCACTGACATCAACCGACGAAAAACTAATCAACGCATCGACACGTGGGTCGTTCAGTTCACGCAGTAATTCCGGCAATTCACGCTGAATAGCATGACCTACTCGGCGACGACGATTTAAACCAGGCATAACAGAGCCCAGTTCAAAATTTGGAAACGATCCAGTTTACAGAGTTCGCTCAACTTGCACCCGCTCAAAACATTCTATCTGATCACCGGGCTGCACACTGGTGTAGCCCTTAACCCCAATACCGCACTCGGTACCGCTTTTGACCTCATTAACGTCATCTTTAAATCGACGAAGGGACTCAAGCTCACCTTCAAAAACCACCACATTGTCACGCAGAACTCGTATCGGTGCTTCACGCCGAACCCGACCCTCAGTCACCATAGACCCGGCAATGTCACCGTATTTCGGCGAGCGGAACACTTCCTTATCTTCGGCCGGTCCAATAATCTGCTGAGCAAATTCCGGCGCCAGCATTCCGGTTAGGGCGGCACGAATCTGATCAATTACTTCGTAAATAATGCTGTGGTAGTAAAGGTCTACACCACTATCCTGAATCAACTTGCGAGCGGTGGCATCTGCACGGACATTAAAACCAATAATCAACGATGAACTCGAAATCGCTAAATTAACGTCGGTTTCATTAATCGCGCCAACACCCTGCTGAATAATTTTCACAGCGACTTCTTCATTGGGCAACTGCTCCAATGAAGAGACAATCGCTTCAGCAGAACCACGTACATCAGCCTTTATGATCAGGTTAAGCGTACTGATCTCATTGGCTTTAAGCTGGCTAAAGATGTCCTCATCAGCACCAACTACAGTACTGGCAAGGGCTTTATTGCGCGCCTGGTGACGACGAAAATCAGCAATCTCTCGAGCCTTCTTCTCATCGACGACCACGTTAAAATCATCGCCAACACCCGGCGCACCAGAAAGACCGACGATTTCAATCGGCATCGATGGCCCGACCTCGTTAAGCTTCAGGCCACTATCACTCGTTAACACACGAGCTTTACCAAATTCAGTGCCGGCAAGAATCACATCGCCCGGCTTTAAAGTGCCTTGTTGTATCAGCACCGTTGCGACCGCACCACGGCCACGATCAAGTTTAGACTCGATAACCACGCCCTGTGCAGGACCATCTACAGGTGCTTTCAATTCTAATAGCTCGGCCTGAATCAGCAGCGCTTCGAGTAAATCGCTTACGCCATCACCTGTCTTAGCTGAAAGTTCAATAAACTGTGCTTCACCACCCCAATCATCTGGTGCCACACCGTGAGATGAAAGCTCCTGTTTGACTCGATCTAAATCAGCCTCAGGCTTATCCATCTTGTTAACAGCCACGACAATCGGCACACCCGTTGTGGTGGCATGCTCGATAGCTTCAAGGGTCTGCGGCATGACGCCATCGTCGGCTGCAACCACCAACACGATAATATCGGTCAGCTCAGCACCACGTGCACGCATAGCCGAGAAAGCTGCATGCCCAGGGGTATCAAGAAAGGTCACTAGACCGTTGCCGGTTTCAACATGATAAGCGCCAACATGCTGGGTAATACCACCACTTTCACCTGCGGCAACCCGGGTATTACGGATGTAATCGAGCAAGGTAGTCTTGCCATGATCTACATGGCCCATCACCGTTACTACCGGAGCCCGCGGCATTGCTTCACCAACACCGGCGGTCAAATCACCTTCAGGGTTGTCTGAATCTGCGGGAGTTGCGGAATGACCCATCTCCTCGGCTAGCAGAATAGCATATCCTGATCGATCACTTGATTAATAGTGACCATTTGCCCCATTTTCATCAGGACTTTAATAACTTCGCCAGCCTTAACCGTTAGTCGACTAGCAAGCTCAACTACGGTAATAGTCTCGCCGACCTGAATTTCACGAACCTGGGTGCCGGTCGGCATCTCGAATGCATGTTCAGTAGACTCAGACGACTTACGGTGAGTCTTAACACGCCGACGTTTTCCGGCAAGGCCACCAAGCATCGAGCCTTTTTTACCTTTGCCCTTGGCAGGCTGCCGGCTTTTTTTCCGGGCGTTACGGGCGTTGTCTTTATCTGC
>JAESTY010000267.1 GCA_016763355.1 Immundisolibacteraceae bacterium | reverse complement strand
GGCGGGGCATAAATGGCCCAACAAATAGCTCATCGGATACCGGTGCCAGGGTCGAGAGCATGCGCGCACCGGTGACATAAATACCCTTATCATCCTGTTTAACCATGCGCACGCTGCGCTGCTCGCCAAGTCCTTTGCTGTAATCCTTACGCGGATCGGCCAATGTGTGGGTCAGGCAGATGTCCTGATCGCGGCAATATTCATAGTAGCGAATGGCGTTGTCAGCAAAGCCTTTGTCTTTGTGACCAAGTATATGGGGCGCCACTACGGCGACATCGGTCATGAAGGCGTTCATGAAATCGGGCATGCGGCCCATCATGCCGAAAGTAGCTTCCTTCCTTAGAGTTTCGCCTGTCACCCGTTGCTCGATCTGCTGCCAGCCACGGGCTTCGAGGAAGGAATTACTCACCGGTTCGCCGTTGTCCGGGGATGGGTAGGTGTAGTCCGCCTGTAGTTTGGGGTCGTGAAATGAATCGTAGTGTTCGGCGATGGTGTTGATAATGCCGTGCAGTGCTGGGTAGTCGTTGGGGTTGGTGACCTTTTTGCCGTCAATATAAAGCGCGCGGCCGTCATCGAGTCCCTTCTTGTAGGCTTCGCCGGTTCTGATACCCATGGTTTCCTCTCCGTTGGTAGAACTTAGTTATTGTTAATGTGGCAGGTTGGTTTTTTATTCACGTGCGGCAACAATTCTCTGCCCCGGGAGCGTGTCGCAATAGGTTCCCTGCTCGAATAAAAACTCACCGTTTACTAGTACCGCCTCAATGCCGGTGGGTTTGGTGATCATGCGGCGGTTACCACCGGGCAGGTCATCAGCCCATTCCGGGGTTTTTGGTGAACCTACCGTGTCGGGGTCAAACAGCACCAGATCCGCAGCATAGCCGGTTTTAATCAGGCCGCGATTGGCGATGCCAAATAGTTTGGCCTGATCTGATGTTAGCCGTTTAATAGCCTGTTCCAGACTCATGACTGAGAGTTCACGGCTGTAACGACCTAGCGTATAGGTCGCGTAGCCGGCATCGCAGAGCATGTCGGCGTGGGCGCCGCCATCAGACAAGCCGATGGTGGTCCGTGGGTCGGCCAGTAGTTGGCCAATCTCAGTTTCGTGGTTATTGGTGGCGGCAAATTGAAAATTGATATTCAGCTCTGACTCGATCGCCAGGTCGAGCATCAGATCTAGTGGATCGACCTGGCGCTCGGCAGCGATTTCCGCTAATGACCGATCGATTAGCCCCTGGTGTTTCGCCAGCTCGCTGCCATGTACCTGGATATAGGGCCAGATATCACCAGAAACTAGCCCCGGCAATGCCAGTTGTTCACGGAAAATTTGGCGAAACTCAGGGTCTTTAAACTGCTCGGCTTTTTCTGCTGATGACATCAAAAATAGCGGCCCGACACAATCCAGATGGGCAAACGCAAACGGGCTATTCAGGTTGAACTGGATCATCAATGGCCGGCAACAGACCTCCGGTACCGCACCACGTTTGATTAACTGGCTATGTTCTTCCAGAGTCCGCAGTGGCAATTCAGGATCATTATTATCGGTGTGCAGGCAGAGCCAGACCACCGGGCCATCGCTAGCGGTTAATAGTCGATCAAGCAGGTTAGCTTCATAATCTGAGAGCTTGCCGGTCTGGCTGATCAGCGCAATTTGTATGGTGCCACCGCCGGCATCTTTTAGCCGTTTGGCATAGCCCTCGAGTTCCGGAGTGCTGGCCAGGCGACTGGCCACCGGTTTACCCATGTAGCCCACATCCACGGCCAGTTTTGAGGTAGCAAAACCCAGCGCACCGGCGGCAAAGGTTTCACTGAGTAGGTCGCCAATTTGCTGTTGTTCCTGCTGGTTGGCTGGGCGCTCAATGGCATCATCACCCATGACGAAATGCCGAAACGGGGTGATCGGAGCCAGAAACCCCACATTGATGCCGATACCCTTCTCGGTCACCGATTGCATATATTCTGGAAAAGACTCCCACTGCCAGTCGAGTCCCTGTTCAATCGCACTGCGTGGCATGCCTTCGATAATCACCAGGTCATCCACCGCCACATGACGTCGATCTGGTTTGCAGGGGGCAACGCCAAGACCACAATTGCCCATTACCACACTAGTAACCCCATGCCAGGACGATGGCGTGAGCAGGGGGTCCCAGCAGATTTGGGCATCGTAATGAGTATGGTGGTCGATAAACCCTGGGGCCAGGGCGAGACCTTTGGCATCTAAAGTGCGGGTGGCATTGCCATTAACCGTACCGATTTCAACAATTTTGCCATCGGCGATGGCGACATCACCGATCACCGCGGGGCAACCGCTGCCATCAATAATGCTGGCATTACGGATAATCAGGTCCAGGTCCAGGTTCATGGGGGTTCCTTTAACAAGTGTTGCAGGCAATCTGGAAATTTAAGGTTAATGGATATCTTAAAACCATATCAGTAATCATATTAGGCGAACAGACTTCGCCAATGAAAGCAGTTATTGTCCGGCCTAAAGGCTATCTGCAGTGCTTAAGAAATGGGTCATAATTGGGCGTCGGGGGTAGAACAGCAAAAATATCTGAGGGAGAGTGGTTCGGATGATGGCAATTATTATTCCGGGTGCATTGGCATTCATTATGTTTGGGATGGGCATGAGCCTGGGGGTGAGTGACTTTACCCGGCTGGCTCGATTCCCGAAAGCCGTCGGGCTGGGTCTTGGCCTGCAGATACTGCTGCTGCCGGTGATTGCCTACGGCGTCATATTGTTATTCGATATGCCTGAGGTGTTTGCGATTGGCCTGTTGGTGATTGCGATGACCCCCGGTGGGGCGGTTTCTAATCTGTGGACCTATGTGGCCAGGGGTGACATCGCCCTGTCGGTGACCATGACCGCTTTTAGCAGCATGTTGTCAGTGTTGACCGTGCCGCTGCTGCTGAATTTCGCGTTGTTAAATTTGATCGGCGAGGGGTTGGGCCTGTCGTTGCCGGTGGGTAAAACCATGGTGCATATCGCCTTAATTACGATCATTCCGGTGAGTCTGGGGATGATGATCCATGTTCGTTTTCTGGCGTTTACTCAACGGGTTGAGAAGGTGGTGCGAATTTTCTCAGTGCTGTTTCTGCTGGTAGCGATTGGCGGCATTATTGGCAAGGAAATCGGCACTCTGGGTGAGATGTTACGCACCTCGGTAGCGCCGGTATTGTTTTACAATGCTCTGGTGATGATGATCGGCTTTGGCGTAGCTCGGTTGAGTAAATTGCCGCCCAAACAGGTGATCACGATAGCCATAGAGGTGGGCATTCAAAATGTGATTTTGAGCGCCACCCTGGCGGCAGCACCACAGTTTTTAGGTCGTACCGATATTGGTCTGATACCGGGAATGTACGGCTTTACCATGAGTGCCATGGTGCTGATTTTTATAGCGATCGTGAAATTTTTCCCGGGGGTATTGGGTAAACATAGCCAGGGATTAGCCGATCAGCCTGAGCCATTAAAAGAAGCAGTCTGACGCGGTTTAACTTAATTCTGCTAAATGTGCAGCGACTGCTGAGGTGAGTGCATCAAGCTGATAGCCGCCTTCAAGGGTAGAAACTACTTTGCTCTGGCCGTTGGTTGATCGCTCAGCAATTCGGCAAATTTCAGCGCTGATCCAGCCATAGTCCTCATCGCACCAGTTTAACTGTGCCAGCGGGTCATCCTGATGGGCATCGAAGCCAGCTGAGATCATGATTAATTCGGGTCGAAATTGTTCCAGCGCTGGAAACCAGTGTTGTTTGGCCGCGGTTCGAAAGGTCGCACCATCGCTGTGACTGGCTAGCGGCAGGTTGATGATCTGTGGGCTTTGACTATCGGCTCTACTGTAGGGATAGAAGGGGTGTTGAAAACTAGAGCAAAATAAAATGGCTGGATGATCACCGAGAATATCCTCGGTGCCATTACCGTGGTGGACATCGAAATCGACGATAGCTACCCTTTCTAACTGATGATGTTCTATCGCCCATAAGGCAGCCACTGCAATATTGTTGAACAGGCAAAACCCCATAGAGCGGCCATGTTCGGCATGGTGCCCTGGCGGCCGCACGTTACAAAAGGCTGCTCGGTGCTGGTTAGTCACGACTAGATCAACGCCCTGTATTACCGCACCAGCGGCGGCACGAGCCGCTTCCAGAGAATGGCGGTTCATACGGGTGTCTGGGTCTAGCTGAAGATACCCCTGTTGCGGTGAATGGTTGAATAGCTCGCTGACATAGCCTGGATCGTGAGCCAGACTCAGCTGGGCCTGGCTCGCCAGGGGTGCCGTGTAGTGGGTTGGCTTGATACTGAGCAGATTAATGGCCTTCGCCACCGAATCGAGTCTTGCAGGTTGCTCTGGATGCTGCGGTCCCATTTCGTGTAGAGCACAGGCCGGGTGATTAATTATTGCCAGGCTCATGAGGGTTTTCCTATTCGGTAAGGTCGTGAGTCGGGAGTTTGCTGCTGTTTCGAGATATTATCCTCCGTTGAATCTTTCAACCAGCTATCGACCACTATGTAGAGATCATCTTGATTTCAACCATTTATATTGAACGGGAAATTGCCAGTCATCCCCGACTAGCGGCGTTAACCAGGCGTTACCCAAAAGCGGCCCAGATCGAGTGTGAGCGTTACGGTGAAGTATTTAATCGCAAAGCGCAAAGCTTTCGGCTGCAAAAGCAAAAACCGTCCCTAATTGCTGCGCGCAAGCATGCCGGTCGGGTACTACCGTCGCCTCCCGAATATCGAATTGGTGAAGGCACCGGTTATTATTTTTCTCACCTGCTGAACTGTTTGTATGATTGCCGTTACTGTTTTTTGCAGGGCATGTACCGCAGTGCTCACTATGTCTGGTTTGTAAATTACGAAGAGTTTGCGGCGGATATAACCGAACTGGCCGCAGTTGGTCCGAGCTGGTTTTATTCAGGCTATGACTGTGATTCTCTCGCGCTAGATCCGCTGACGGGGTTTGGTGATTTTGTGCTTGATCTATTTGAGCAGTTGCCCGTTCACGCGAACCTGGAATTACGAACCAAAAGCACCCAAATTCGTAGCTTGTTATCACGGCCAGCTCTGCCCAATGTGGTGGTGGCCTTTAGCTTTACCCCACAGGCAGTTGGTGAGGAACTAGAGCTTAAGGTTCCGTCAGTCGAAAAGCGATTGGCGGCCATAGTTAAGTTACAACAGGCAGGTTGGCAGGTCGGGTTACGATTCGACCCGCTGATTTACACCAGCGATTACGAAGGTCAATATCAGCAATTATTCGAGACCCTGTTCAGTCACCCGAAATATCACCTCGACGCGGATAATATTCATTCGGTGAGTATGGGACCCTTTAGGTTGCCAAAAGGTTATTTTGAAGCTATGCGTAAACTTTATCCGCAGGAGCGGCTGTTCGCTGGTCCCCTGCAGCAACGTGGCAACATGATTAGTTACGAAGCGGAGCTTGAGCAGCAAATGGTCGCAACCGTTGAGCAGCGGTTGTTGAACTACATTCCAGAAAGCCGCTATTTTCCGTGTCATTTACCCGAGTCGGCATGAGTATTAAAAAAATTCTGGTTACCGGTTGTAGTTCCGGCATTGGATTGGCGATTTCTGAGTTGATGCTGGCGCTAGGGCATCAGGTTATCGGCATATCTCGGGAGCCCACTCGTGGTGGCATAGACCATCCCCAATTTATGCCAGTCGCGCTAGATTTAGCTGACCTGAAAAACTTGCCAACTCGGCTTACCGAGTTGGCAAAACAGCACCCGGATGTTGATGGCGTGATAGCCAATGCCGGCCGTGGCCAATTTGGTGGGTTAGAAGAATTTTCTTATCGCCAGATCGACGACCTGCTAGATTTAAACCTTCGAAGTCAGATTTATCTGACACGAGCATTATTACCTGGTCTACGCCAGCGTCCTCATAGTGATTTGATTTTTATCGGTTCGGAGGCCGCCCTGGCTGGTGGTCGTCGCGGCGCTGTTTATAGCGCTAGCAAGTCCGC
>JAESTY010000266.1 GCA_016763355.1 Immundisolibacteraceae bacterium | reverse complement strand
CGTCGTATTGGTAGGCGGTGGTATAGCTGATGCCGAGTTCAGTTTTGACCATCTGGGTCAGGTTGCCAAAAGCGTCATATTCATAGGCATAAATGCCGCTTTCGTCGGTTACGCTGCAGAGATAGCCAATGCCGAAAGCGCAGCTGTCGTAGCTGTAGGTGACATCCTCAATTTTTCCGGCAATGGTGTTGGGGTAGGTTTTGGTTGTAATTCTTTCAAGCTCGTCATAGGTCATGGTGGCGGCAATGCCGCGGCCGTCGGTCACTGAGGTCAGGTTGTTGGCCAGGTCATAAGCGTAGGTCAGTGTGCCGCGGTCGGGACTTTGCTCGGTAGTGCGCCGCCCGAGTAGATCGTAACTGTAGCCGGTGGCAACGCCATTGGGGGCGACCACCTGAGTGATGCGGTTTAGGGTGTCGTAGGTGTAGCTGGTAATGCCATTTAGGCGGTGGCTGTTCTCAATGAGTCGGTCTTCGGCATCATATTGGTTACTACTGGTGGCCAGGTTAGGGTCGGTGAGCCCGGTAAGGTTGCTGTTGTCATCGAGCACGCGCTGGGTAATTGAGTCACCGCCGAGGTGGGGGCTGGCGATGCTAGCTAGCCGATTGCGGTTATCGAAGGTCTGGCTGACTGTTAGCGCGAGGTCGCCGTTGCTGTTTAAGGTGTCGGTTTGTATCAGGTTGTCGTAGGCGTCGTAAAAATAGTCGATCGACTGGTTGAGGTTATCAGTTACCGATTCCAGGCGACCTTTGTGGTCGTAGATCATGTCGAGAATAATTCCGTCCGGGGTGACGGCCTGGGTGGTCTGGCCGGCACTGTCGTAGCTGAATTGGGTGATATTGATTCTAACCCTAGTGCGCAAATCACTCCAGTCTGAGCTGTGTACCAATTATGCTATCCGGGGGCCCGAACGGGGATCGAAATACGGTTGTACATGGATCTTTCATAAGTTTTAAGTCATCTCTTTAGGCGAGAGCTTTAGTGGGCGCGAGACAAAGAATCCATCAGTTTGTCGGTAAAAATAGGCTTCACTCATAAGGCACTAATCGTCTAGGTCGCCACTACTTATAGGTCTGTTTGTCGCGCTGAATTGACCTGTTGCTCTCTTCAAATGCGTGAACGGACCCTAAATGAACCAAATTTTATTAATCAATGTAAGTGGTCGTGACCAGCCAGGTCTGGCTGCCGGCTTGATCGGCGTGTTGGCGGATTATGGGGTTGCTGTGCTGGATATTGGCCAGGCGTCGATTCATTCTGAGTTGTCGCTGGGGTTTATGGTGGAGCTGCCTGCGGATGTCGATTCGGGGGCAGTGAGAAAGGATTTTCTATTTAAAGCCCATGAACTCAAGGTGCAGGTTTCCTTTACGGAGATTTCTGCTGAGCGTTACGAAAAGTGGGTTGATGGTCAGGGCAAGCCGCGCCATTTGATTACCCTGCTGTCGCGGCGGTTAGAGTCGGCCCAGCTTGCCGAGGTGACTGGTGTGATTGCCGGGCATGGATTGAATATCGATAAGATCACCCATTTGAGTGGTCGGCCTTCGTTGGGTGTTACCGATGGCGGTTCACAGGCCTGTGTAGAGTTCTCGGTGCGGGGCAAGCTTAATCGGTCGTCTTTGCAGGCTGATTTTCTACCGCTGGCGAATCGTTTGAATATCGATGTGGCGGTGCAGCGAGATGATATTTTTCGCCGCAACCGTCGCCTGGTGGCGTTTGATATGGATTCGACCTTGATTGAGGTTGAGGTGATTGATGAGCTGGCTAAGGCGGCGGGAGTGGGTGATCGAGTTGCTGAAATCACTGAACGCACCATGCGCGGCGAACTTGATTTTACGGCTAGCTTTACCGAACGACTGGCGCTATTAAAAGGTCTTGATGAATCTGTATTGGCGCAGATTGCAGAGCGATTGCCGATAACAGAAGGCGCAGAGAAACTGATTTCTAATTTGCGTGAACTGGGCTTTAAAACAGTGATTTTATCGGGCGGTTTTAACTATTTTGGTCGTTACCTGCAGAGTAAGTTGGGCATTGATCATGTGTTTGCCAATGAACTGGAAATTGAAAACGGCAAGGTCACCGGGCGGGTCACCGGTAAAGTGGTTGATGGTGCTCGCAAGGCGGAGCTACTAGAGCAGATTGCCGCAGAAGAAGGTATTCGCCTGGAGCAGACTATCGCTGTCGGTGATGGTGCTAATGATCTGCCCATGCTCGGTAAAGCTGGGCTTGGCATTGCTTTTCGAGCCAAGCCGATGGTGCGCCAATCCGCCGACCAGGCGCTGACCACTCTTGGGCTCGATGGAATTTTGTATCTGATCGGTTTTCGCGACCGGGAGACTTTTGACACCGGGCTATCGGATTAGAAATTGGTAACTGGATTGGCTGCTATCAATGGTATAGCAGCGAGCGAAATTGAAATGATGGAATCGGTGGCGTTAAACGCGGTTGTGAGGGAATCGCTGATTTAACGATTAACTGTGGGTTTTAACGATCGGCTCGATAGGTGTCAGCGGTTAGAATCCGAAGCCATAGAAGATCGTCTTTTAGGTTTTAAACAGATTATGTAGGCTCGCCAATGCTGTTGGTCTATTTTTGAACAGGATCAGAGATTGCAGCCGGACTGTTTTGTATTTGGAGTTAACACGAGATGAATTCCCCGACCACTGAGGCTGGACAGCTCAATAGTTCGCCACCACTGCGCTTTATTACTGCGGCCTCGCTATTTGATGGCCACGATGCAGCGATTAATATCATGCGCCGGATCATGCAGCAGCAGGGCGCCGAGGTGATTCACCTGGGTCATAACCGTGGCGTTGATGAGATCGTGCTGGCCGCGTTGCAGGAAGATGTCGACGGTATCTCGGTAAGCTCTTACCAGGGCGGACATATTGAGTACTTCAAGTACATGATAGATCTGCTCAAAGCGGCTGGCGCGGAACATATTCAGGTGTTTGGCGGCGGCGGTGGGGTGATCGTGCCGGAGGAGATTGCCGAGCTGCAGGACTATGGTGTTGCGGCTATTTATAGCCCTGAAGATGGTCGTAATCTGGGCCTGGACGGCATGATTGCCCATATGCTCGAAACCACTGCGAAGGCGGCGGCCAAACCACGCCAGGGTAATGCTTCTGATGCATTAAGAGTGGGCCAGGTGATTACCGGTCTGGAGCTTGATGGTCCGGGTGAAAATAACGATGCAGCTAATGTTAGTGATCGTCGCCAGCCCGGCCAGCCACCGGTTATTGGCATTACCGGTCCTGGTGGTGCGGGTAAAAGTAGTCTTACTGATGAATTGATTCAACGATTTTTACGCCATTTTCCAGAGATGAAAATAGCGGTGCTCGCGGTTGATCCGACTCGTCGACGCACTGGCGGGGCATTATTGGGTGATCGAATTCGTATGAATAGCCTGCGCGACGAGCGTATTTTTATGCGTTCTATCGCTACCCGGCGTAGCCACCTGGCGACCAGCGCAGTAATGAATCAGG
>JAESTY010000265.1 GCA_016763355.1 Immundisolibacteraceae bacterium | reverse complement strand
CCCAGGCCCAGTTCGATTTTGATAAAGAACAGTTTAATACGGTAGTTTCTGCGGGTATGAAGCTGGTCAATGAGCTGAGCCGATCGCTGGCCAAAATATCTGAGGCTAGTGAGGCGCAGGTCAGCGGGCAACAGAGTGACTTTGTTCTGGTCATGGACGAAGCGTTGAGTGTTGTGATCAGAATGTTAGGGCCCATTATCCCCCATGCCTGCCATGCTTTATGGCAGCAATTAACTATTGGCACAGGTGCTGACCAGCAGGTTGATATTGCTGATGCGCCCTGGCCCCAGGTTGATGAATCAGCATTGACTCGGCAACAGCTAGAGCTGGTGGTGCAGGTCAATGGCAAAGTGCGGGCAAAAATTAATGTCTCCGCAGAGGCGGATAAAAAACAGTTAGAGACCCTGGCCTGTAATAACGAAAACGTGGTCCGGTTTATTGATGGCAAAGCAATTCGGAAAGTTATCGTGGTACCGGGTAAACTGGTGAATATTGTCGTTTAGGAAGCGAGTTATTGGCTATCAAAAATCAGAGCTTCCATCAGGAGGAGTGCAGGTGAATAAAGCGTGGGCTAACTTGAGCCGTTTTGGTGGCGGTTTGTTGTTGCTGGTTGGGTTAACTGCCTGTGGATTTCATCTTCGGGGCCAGTTAGAGCTGCCGGAAGCGATGGCTGCAACCTACATCGAAAGCGTTGGTGTGAACAGTGACCTGGTCAAACGGCTGCGCAATAGTTTGCAGAATAATGGCGCTCAGGTGACGACGGATCGAAGTCAGGCGACGGCGATTCTTCGTTTGATGAACGATAGCTACGATCGCCGGGTGTTGTCGGTCGGTGGTGGCCGTAAGATTCGTGAGCTGGAATTACACTATGCGATTAGGTTTGAATTAGTGGAGCTTGGTGGTGACCACCTGGTGGCGCCCCAGCAGGTAGAGCTGTTTCGCGATTACACCTATGACGAGAACGATATCCTTGGCAAGCAGGGTGAAGAGGCTAATATTCGTGAGGATATGATTCGCGAAGCGGCGAATCGGGTGCTGCGGATTATCCAGGCTGCCCTGTCGAGCCGTTCGAAAACAGAGTAACGGGTTATTAATTTGGGCTTTTCTGAATGGTTTGGAAATAGCCAGAAGGATCAACGATCCGGCGGTTTTCGATGAAAATAGCGCCGACTCGGCTGCGGGAACAACTTGTTAAGGAGCTCAAACCGGTCTATTTGATTAGCGGTGATGAGCCCCTGCAAATTCAGGAGTCGGTCCAACAGGTACGCCAGGTTGCGCTCTGCGCAGGTTATAGCGAGCGGACCAGTTTGCAGGTGGCACGAGGCTTTAACTGGGGTGAATTTGACCTGAGTTTGAATTCTCTGTCTTTATTTGCTGAAAAGAAGTTAGTTGAGTTGCGAGTTGGCAGCGGCAAAATAGGTTCGGGCAGTAAGAACCTGCTGGCCTGGGCCGAGCAGCCACCCGCTGATGTGGTATTGGTGATCGTTGGGGATCGGTTTGAACGCAGTGTCCAGAGCAGTAGCTGGTATCAGGCTTTATCCAAGCTTGGTGTTGCGGTAGAAGTTAAACCAGTTGAATTGCGAGCAATGCCTGAGTGGCTTGCTCATCGGGTAAAAGCGGTTGGTTTGCAGGCGGATAGACCAGCTCTGGAAACTCTGGCAGAGCTGGTAGAAGGCAACTTGCTAGCAGCGGTTCAGGAAATCGAGAAAATGGTACTGCTGTATGGCGAGGGGGCGACCCTTGATCATCAGAAAATCCTGGCCGCAGTTTCCAATAGTGCCCGTTTTGATCTGTTTGATTTAAGTCGGGCATTGCAACAAAACGACACGCTGCACTATCTACGTATTTTGATGGGTCTGAAAGAGGAAGGCGTGGAGCCAACACTTATTCTCTGGTTATTGACCCGAGAGATACGTCAGGTATCAGGTCCGAAACTCCAAGGCCAGAACCATTGGTTGCGCCGTGCGGCGGCTATTGACCGCACCATGAAGGGGATGGAACCGGGCAATGTTTGGGATCAGTTTCAGGATTTGGGCCGCAGCATGTGTGGTTTATCCTTAACGGTCTAGTGTTTTTATAGTTATGGAGTCTGGGAATTTTTGAGAGATTCTAGTGCCGAACAGTGCCAGCGGATCTAAGGGGTTCGATTGGCAGGTATTTATTTTTAAGAGACTAAGTGTGCAATGGCAACGGTAATAAAACCCGATCTTAGTGATGTGCCTGCTTATATGGCCGGATTAGGTCATTGTGCGCGGTCGGCTAGCCGGGTGTTAGCGGCAGCCGATACAGCCCAGAAAAACCGGGCGCTGCTTGCGATTGCGGAGACAATTAAGCAGGGCCAGAGCGACCTGCGTGGCGCTAATGATAAAGATATGGCTGCAGGCCGAGAAAAAGGGCTCGATGCAGCATTGCTTGATCGGCTGGAATTAACCGATAGCCGTATTGATGCGATGGTTGATGGCCTGCTACAGGTAGCGAATCTTAGTGACCCGGTTGGCGCGATCACCGACATGGCCTATCGGCCATCCGGAGTTCAGGTGGGCAAAATGCGGGTTCCGCTGGGTGTGATTGGCATCATTTATGAATCTCGCCCGAATGTAACCGTTGATGCTGCGGCGCTCTGTTTAAAGTCAGGCAACGCGGTGATTTTGCGGGGTGGCAGTGAGTCTATTCATTCCAATCTGGCCTTAGCGAAGAGTATTACTGCTGGTTTAGAGCTCGCTGGGCTGCCAGCGACTTCAGTACAGGTAGTTGCTACCGCTGACCGTGAGGCGGTTGCGCAGTTATTGACGATGCGTGAATGGATCGATGTGGTTATTCCCCGCGGTGGTAAGAGTCTGATTGAACGGGTGACCGCGGATGCGCGTGTGCCGGTGATTAAACATCTAGACGGTAACTGCCATATTTATATTGATGATCAAGCTGATTTTGATAAGGCGATAGCCATAGCGATCAATAGCAAAACCCATCGCTATGGGGTCTGTAATGCGGCAGAGTCATTGTTGATAGCCAATTCGGTAGCTGAAAAGGTGTTGCCACCACTTGCCGAAGCATTATTAGAAAAAGGCGTAGAACTGCGTGGTTGTGATTCTAGCCGCCAACTAGTTGCTGAGATAGGAATAGCAACCGAGCAGGATTGGGGTACTGAATATCTGGCTCCCATCATATCGGTGAAGGTGGTTAAGGGCCTGGATCAGGCAATAGACCATATAGCCACTTATGGTTCTGGTCATACCGATGTGATCGTTACCGAAAACTGGAGCCATGCTCAACGGTTTTTGCGTCAGGTAGATTCGAGCTCGGTGATGGTCAATGCGTCGAGCCGGTTTGCCGATGGCTATGAATATGGACTGGGCGCAGAAATCGGTATCAGTACTGATCGAATCCACGTAGGGGTCCTGTCGGACTAGAAGGTTTGACTGTGCAGAAATATATTGTGCTTGGTGACGGTCATATTCGTGACTAGTCGGTGTATCGAGTCTTGAATTCTTGGACGGTAACTACTTTATCGCGAGTTCGGAGTGATCTGGATTGATCGGCGTTTACGGCGGTAGTTTTGACCCGGTACATCAGGGACATATTGCTACCGCAAGAGAGGCTGGGGAGCTTGCAGGCTGCAGCCAGGTGTTGATGATTCCCGCGGCACTTTCTCCTGGTAAGAAGTTACCAGGAGCCTCTGCAGATCAGCGTTTGGACATGCTTGGTTTAGCGACCGCTGAAATTCCGTTGTTACAGATTGACAGATGTGAGCTGGATCGTAAGGGAAGTTCTTATACGGTTGAGACACTTGAATTTTTAAAGCACAGAAGCAGTGAAACATTATTGCTGATTGTTGGTAGTGACACTTTTTTAGGTTTACCTGAGTGGTTTCGCTGGCGTGAAATTTTTGACCTCGCCCATCTATTAGTTGCTCAGCGTCCCGGTGTTGCTATTGAACCAGGTGATGAACTCAAGGAGCAGCTAACTGGACGCTGGATTGATCGACCGGGTGATTTTCAACGATGTTCTAGCGGAAAAATTTTGGCCGTTGGTTTAAGTCAGCATCCGATTAGTTCGACAACTATCAAACAGCAGTTATTTATGAGGTCTGGACTGCAGGAAATAAGTTCAGAATTACCAAATGGCGTGGAGCATTACATCGCTTCCCACCAACTTTACCTGGAATAGATGAAATTAATGAATAGCGCGAAAAAGGGGATTAGATCCCAAAAAAACATGGATGCGGAGGCGATCTGCTCCATTGCGATTGACAGTCTTGAGAACTATAAAGCGATTGATATCGTGAAGTTAGAAATCCGTAAACTGACTGATATTGCTGACTATATGTTGATCGTTTCTGGTGGTAGTACTCGTCAGGTTAAGGCATTGGCTAAACATTTAGTCGAAGATGCTAAAAAGGCCGGTTGTCCGTCCCTGGGTGTTGAAGGGCTCGAGCATGGTGACTGGGTATTGGTTGATCTAGTTGATGTTATCGTGCACGTGATGATCCCTGAGGCGCGGGAACTGTACCGCCTCGAGGAACTTTGGAATGGTTCTCCTTATCGAGAATTAGCCGGGCCTTTTGAGGAGTAAATTGCCGCAATGCAGCTTGAAATTGTTGCGGTAGGAAAAAAGATGCCTGGCTGGGTTGATGTGGCATTTGCGGATTATCAACGACGTTTCCCGCGTAATTTACCGGTCAAGTTGCAAGCACTTGAGGCGAGTCGTCGCACCGCTACCGTCAATCAGGAACGGGGCCGTCAGGTCGAGAGTGAGCAACTTATCGCTGCAGTAGCATCTGGTTCAAGAATCATATGTCTGGATCAAGGAGGCAAAAGCTGGTCGACCGCCCAGGTTTCCAGCCAGCTAGCTGACTGGATGCAGGACGGTCGTTCGGTCTCTCTGTTGATCGGTGGAGCGGATGGCATGACGGAGCAGTGTCTGCAGCAGGCAGACCAGTGCTGGTCATTATCTCCATTAACGCTGCCTCACCCGATGGTCAGGGTGATTCTTATAGAGCAGTTATATCGAGGTTGGAGCATGTTGCAAAACATGCCTTATCACCGCGCGTGAACTACCGGCCTCAGATAGAAAAAGCGTTAATAACATCTTTAGTTGTTGTCGCTTTAACGCTCACAATCGTTAGGTTCGCGCTACTTCAAATAGAAGATCAACAGCAGCTGCTTGGTCAGCAGGTGTCGAAAATAGTTGGTCTGCCAGTCGAGTTTTCAGAGTTATCTGTACGGCTAGTCGGCATTAGCCCTGAGATAACCCTATCCAATGTGGTGATTCAGTCTGAAGAAAATCATCGGTCAGTTTTGGCGGTGGATCGACTTAAATTACGTATTTCGCTACTCGCTTCAATGCTCAGCCGTCAACCAGTGCTCGAGTTACTGAAGGTTTCTGGCGTTGAATTTAGCGTAGAAGTTGTGCAAGAGCGCCTCAAATTGGTGGGGTTTTCAATTGAGGCGGATCAGTCTCAAAGTGATATCGATCTATTAACTGATTGGTTATTCGCTCAGCAGCGGTTACAGATAATTGATGCGCGCGTGCACTATAAGGATTTAAGTCGTCAGCTAGATCTGGATGTTACGGTTTCATCTGCGCAGTTCGAATCTGTGTCTGGTGGCCTTGAGCTTGCGGGACGTTTAAAGGTCGACGGTGAAATACGAGGCAACCTGGAACTAGCGGGTTCGATAAAAGCGATTAATGCAGATGAGCTGCAGAGTGCGCCATGGCAGCTTTATTTAGACGTTCAGGAGTTGCAGCTGGCCAATGCGCGAGACCGGAAATTTCAAATAGGAGGCAGGCTTGCTCTGCAAGGCTGGCTGTATGGAGAGGGTTTTTCGATGGCCCATATCGACGGCGGATTACAGTGGAGCAACCCGTCACTGAGTAATACCGTAGCACTACAAAACGGGGGTGGTGAACTGTTTCAGAGTCGTTTTGATTGGCACAGGCTGGCAACTGGTTGGCGCGGCAGGTTACATGAATTGCAGTTTGAATCTGAGTTGGCAAATTGGCGGGGCAGTGAGCTGCTGGCAAACGGGGGAGATCAAGTAGTCCGAATTGATGGGGGTGATATTGACCTTGAGGTGGTTGCGGGCATGGTCTCTCTGTTGTTTGATGAGGGAGATCAAAAGCGGCAGGTAATTGAAAATTTAATGCCAGTTGGTGCCATCAACAAGTTTGAAATTGACCTGGTTAAAACGCCAGAAAAGGAATGGATGCTTGATGGATTATCCCTAGACTTTGATGACGTAGGGTTTGATTCATATCAAAACTTTCCGGCGATACGTGGGTTCAGCGGTCGATTGACAGTTGTAAAGGATCAGGGTTGGTTAGCGGTAAATTCATCAGGCCTTAGTGTTGCAGCACTGCAGGTTTTTCCTGAAACATTTTCTTTTGACCATTTGTCTACTCAAGTCGACTGGCACCGGATAGATGGTGGTTTAACAGTTAAATGGGCGAATCTGGATTTAAAAAATAGTGACTTACTCCTAAAGAGCCGTGGCACTGTCACTGTGTATCCAGGCCAGTCTCCTATACTCAGAGCCGTAGCTGAGGTAGATCAATTTGATCTATCTCAGGTGGGCCGCTATCTACCCACCAAAGTAATTCCATCAGGAGTTGCTCGTTGGGTGAATGGGGCTTTAGTAAGCGGAAATCTAGTCGACATGGCACTGCTCTGGAATGGAAGGCTCTCAGAGTATCCATATATCCAGAACAATCAGATTGAGGGGTTGTTTGTGATGAGTGGCGAGGTTCAGGGGGCTGAAGTGAAATATGTTCCAGGCTCTACATTCCCAGAGATCACCAGACTTGACGCTGATATTCTGGTTGAAGGCCGCCGTATGGAGATTAAAGGTCATAGAGGTTATATCTACGACTCGGCGCTTAGTGAGGTGACCGCCGTCATCGAAGATCTGGCCAGTCGTGATAACCACGTCACCGTGATGGGAATGGTCGATGGTGGGTTACAGGATGGACTTAGGTACTTAACAGAGAGCCCTCTGAATAAAACTATCGGCCGTTATGTCAGCGATCTTTCGGTTACTGGTGATAGTCACCTGCAACTTGATCTAGATATCCCGTTTAAAAAAGGGCGAAAAGCGCGGGTTGATGGCACCCTTGAATTATCCGGTAATCAGTTGGACTTCGCCAATACCCGTCTGTCGATGAGTGACGCGAAAGGAAGTATTGAATTTGATTCTCTCGGCCTTTATGGCACTGGAATTAGTGTGAACCTGTTTGGTGGCCCTGCGCTAATCTCTATCGATTCGATTAGCGGCGATTCTAAGAAATCGAAAGAAATTATTGGCGGTGAGATAGATGGTCGTAAGGGTTTAGTTATCCGGGGCACTGGACTGGCTGACCTGGAATCTGTCGCAGAATATATCAACTGGTCTGAATTTGGAGTAACCACCGGTACTACTTCCTGGGATGCAAATCTTGAATTAGTCGCAGGGGGGGTAGGGTTGAAGATAACCGCAGATATCGCTCAGGCAGAAATTAACTTACCGCCGCCACTTGCTAAAGTAAAAAACCAGTCAGGAACTTTAGAACTTGAACTCGGTTGCCGCTGTTCGCAGCCAGCTGCACCTATAGAGTTGGCTGTGATAATGGATAGGCAATGGTATGTTGATCTGGTATTGGCAAGGGGCGGCGAATATCCAGGGGTTAGTCGTGGAGTTGTCTCTGGAGGAGGGCGGGGAACATTGCCGCCTGATGGAATTTTACTGGATGGGGATATACCAAAAATAGACTTTGATCTATGGCAGCAATGGATCGCTTCATTACCAACCGGTGGCAGTGGGCGATCGGTCATTAATCGGATTGATGTGAACATTGAGCAGTTAGATATTTTTGGCCAGCAGTTCCCGGATATTCAAGTGACGGGCGAACTTAAGGCAGATCGATGGAGTTTGAATGTTGAGTCAGCAGAAGCTCAGGGCAGACTCGACTTTCAACCTGAACCAGAATTGATTGAACTTGATTTTAAGAAGCTATCGCTGTTTAAGCCGAGCAACAAAGCCCCCTTCGCTGGCCAAACTGGATTTGTTAGCTTTCCAAATCTTGATGTGAACATCGATAATTTTTTGTTCAATGGTACCCAGATGGGCCGTCTAGGACTGAATGTTGAGCGGGCTAATACCGATGAGTTGATCTTCAATCGTATTCAATTGACTTCAGTGGATAGTCAGATCTCAGCAACGGGGGTATGGAAGCAATATACTGAACAGGGGGTGCAGCGTGAAAGGAGCTATTTTCAGGGGGATCTAGAAACTGAAAACTTCGGTGATGTGCTTGCACTGCTGGGCCAGCCCCAGGCCGTGTCGGGCGGGGATGGTGATGCGCACTGGGCGCTAAACTGGACCGGTGGGCCTCACGAATTTTCGTTAGCTAATATTAGTGGTGATCTAAGGTTAAAGATGAAAAATGGCAGCCTGATGGGACTCGAACCCGGCTTGGGTCGATTGTTTGGACTGTTCACTCTGGATAGCTTTCAACGCCGTATAAGTTTGGATTTTCGTGACCTGGTGGGTACCGGCTTCGCATTTGATAAATTGAAGACGACGATGACCGCTGTTAATGGCCAGCTAGCAATATCGACTCTCAACCTTAAAGGACCAGCGGCTGATATCAAGGTGAGGGGTGACATTGGGCTAGAAGACTTGAGCTTAAGTCTTATTGCAGAAACAGTCCCAAAGGTGACAGAGAGTTTGCCTTTGGCGGTAACGATTGGTTCACCCGGTTTAGGAGCGGCTATCTTTATTGGCCAAAGATTATTAGGTGACCGAATCGATGACGTAACCGCACGCACCTACCGAATTACGGGAACAGCAGATCAACCGGTGGTGGAGTTGGTAGACGGTAATGTTTTTAAGAGATTACTGGGTGGCAGGCCCGTTGCTGGTTTGGACGGCTAATCGCTCAATCAGGTTGAAAAAGCGAGTTGCCCGAAGTGGGATGGAAAAAGTCAGCGTATATTTAGCTAATGCCCGCTGTGTAACTGTAACTCTTTGTGAATAGCAGCAAAGCTTTTTCGAAATGGATCTAATTGTTGAATAGCTTTGGGTAACGAAACAAGGGCGGTTTTCGCATCTTCGAGGGTTTTATAAATCCCATACAGCAAACAATAGTGAGTTTGACCACCCACTTGCTTAGAGTATCGAAAACTAGCGTCCTCCAGTTGATAATTAACAATCAACTGGTCGATATTTTTCAAATCCGTCGCTAACATTAGCTGCAGTGTGAAGGAATTGCCATCAATGGCCAGAAGTCGTTGTCGGTCAAACACTTTGACGGTGGTTGGGTTTGAGTCCGTCGTGGATGTTCGTAGCGGTTTTGTAATCAACGGTTGTGGAGGCTGCTTAAGGCTCCATTCATCTGGAGCTACATCTGGCTCGGCTGTTTGATGTTGGGTTTTAGATAAATCGACTACTGGAGCAGGCTGCAAGACAAACTCAGATTTTTGCAGGTTGGTAGGGTTCTGCTTATGATTTTGTTCTCGGATGACCGCAGTGACCGCT